>NZ_JBEOYB010000011.1:0-125018 GCF_040296845.1 Streptomyces sp. NPDC001985 | reverse complement strand
CCGGTCTCCAGGTCCAGGTCGAGCCGGCTCTCCAGCAGCTGGAGCCGCCACTCCTCCAGCCGCGCCCGCTGGTTCTCGGCGTACGGGCCCGGCACGCTGGCCAGCGCCTCGCCGTCCCACAGCTCCAGCGACTCGTCGAGCCGGGCGCGCGCCTGCCGGCGGTCCCCGGCGGCGCGGCACTTCTCCGCCTCCGCCGCCAGCTCCTGGGCGGCGAAGAGGTCCACGCTCTCCCGCCGGATTCTTATGGCGTATCCGCCGGACTCGCTGACCAGGGCGTTGGCGCCGAGGATCTTGCGCAGCCTGGAGGCGTAGGTGCGGATGGTGGCGAGCGCGTGGGGCGGCGGTTCGTCGCCCCAGATCGCGTCGATCAGCTCGGCCGCGGTCGCGGTGCGGCCGTCGCGGAGCAGCAGCGCGGCGAGCAGCGCGCGTTGCTGGGGGGAACCGGACGGCAAAACCTCCCCCTGGCGCCAGGCGCGCACCGGACCGAGCACGCTGAAGCGCAGGTCAACACAGACATCACTGGGCGTTGGAACTCGCTGTTCCGGTACGCGTGGCCCGCTGTCACGGTCCATTGCTGCCCCCTGCCCCGAACTGCCGATTCGCACCCGACAGTCTGCCTTGTGCATGGCTGCCCCGTCAGTAACGGGACGCTTCCAGATCGCCCGTCGCGGGGTGGGGGCAGGCTAACCCGCCGTTTCTGTGACGCCTGTGACCTTCCCGGGGGTTCCCCGGTGTCTTTACGTCCGTTGCACACACCCATGTGCGATATGGGTTGATGTGGGGTCTATTCGGGGAGGGGGGAGCGGTCAGGGCCGGTAGATCTCGCCCGGGTTGGCGCGGGCGGGCGCGAGGAGCTGGGAGACCGTGACAAAGGTGTAGTCCCGCTTCTTCAGCTCCTCGATGATGCCGGGAACGGCGGGCACGGTCCCGTCGTAGATGTCGTGCAGCAGGATCACGCCGTCGCGGGAGGCCTGCTTGACGATCCGGTTCCTGATCAGCTCGGAGTCGTTGGTGGAGTAGTCCTTGGCGGTGGCGCTCCACAGGATCTGGGCGAGGCCCAGCTCCTTGCTGACGGCGGTGACATCGTCGTTGATCCGGCCCTGCGGCGGGCGCATCAGGGTGGGCTTCCGCCCCGTGATCTTTGCTATCGCATCCTGGGTGCGGCCCAGTTCCTCGCGTATCCCGTCCCGGTCGAGCTGGTCGAGGCGCCGGTGGGTCCAGGTGTGGTTGGCGACCTCGTGGCCCTCGTCGGAGAGACGTTTCACCACGTCCGGGTACTTCACGATGTGCTTCTTGCCGAGCAGGAAGAAGGTGGCCGGGACCCGCTCCTTCATCAGGGTGTCCAGGAGCTCCGGGGTGTCCTTGCCGGGGCCCGCGTCGAAGGTCAGCGCGATGCACCGCTCCTTCTCGCAGTCGACGGGCTCGGCAGGGTTGACCGTGCGCCCGGAACCCGCGCCCGCGTCGCTACCGGAGCCGGAGCCGGAATCGGAGCCGGTCTCCGCCGCGCCGCCCGCCGCGCCGCCCGCGGCCCCGGCGGAGAGCTTCCGGCCGTCGGCCAGCGCGTCGGAGCGGGCGTCGGCGGGGGCGGTGGTCTCCATGGAACAGGCGCCGAGGGTGAGCGCCAGCGCCGTGACGGCCGTCGCGGCGGTGAGGACCCTGGACCTCCTGCTGGGTGCGGGCATGACGGAATTCCCTTGATCGGGTGCGGTGCGGCTGATGAGATCCCGCCGTGGCCGGTGGCGGATATCGCACTATACACACCGTGTATACCTACTCCCCGGGGCGCCCCTGAAGAGGGTGATTACGGGAAAGGGGTTCATTGGTCCGGGATGTGGATTGGATTCACGTGGCCGGAATCACTCCGTGCGGGCCGCCGTCGGGCTAGCTGACGAGTCGTCAGATCAGGGCTACCGTGAGGACATGGAGACCTTCCCGAAGATCATCTCGGTGGACGACCACACGGTGGAGCCCCCTCATGTCTGGCGGGACCGGCTCCCGTCGAAGTACCGGGACGCGGCCCCCCGGATCGTCCGTGCCCCGCTGAAGGAAATGACCTTCCTGGGCGGGAAGTTCGCCCCGGTGATGGGCGAGAGGGGCGACGACGGCCCGGTCGGCGACTGGTGGGTGTACGAGGATCTGCGCCGCCCGCTGACCCGGCTGGACACCGCCGTGGGGTACGGGCGCGACGAGATCAGGCTGGAGGTCATCACCTATGAGCAGATGCGGCCGGGCTCGTACAGCGTCCCCGACCGGCTCGCGGACATGGACGTCAACCATGTGCAGTCCGCGCTCTGCTTCCCCACCTTCCCGCGCTTCTGCGGCCAGACCTTCACCGAGGCCAGGGACCGCGAGCTGGGGCTGCTCGGGGTCCGCGCCTACAACGACTGGATGGTGGAGGAGTGGTGCGGCCCCGAGGCGGCCGGCCGGCTCATCCCGCTGACCCTCGTCCCGCTGTGGGACGCCGCGCTGGCGGCGGCGGAGGTCCGCAGGAACGCGGCGCGCGGGGTGCGGGCGGTGGCCTTCTCCGAGATACCGCCCTTCCTGGGGCTGCCCTCGATCCACGGGGACGCGTGGGACCCCTTCCTGCGGGCGTGCGACGAGACCGGCACGGTGATCGCCATGCACATCGGCTCCTCCTCGAAAATGCCCTCCACCTCGGCCGACGCACCCCCCGCCGTGGGCTCCACCATCACCTTCGCCAACTGCTGCTTCTCGATGGTGGACTGGCTGATGAGCGGGAAGTTCGAGCGCTTCCCCAACCTCCGGATCATGTACGCGGAGGGGCAGATCGGCTGGATTCCCTACATCCTGGAGCGCGCCGACACGGTCTGGGAGGAGAACCGGGGGTGGGGCGGGGTCGCGGAGAAGGTGCTGCGCCCGCCGTCGGAGCTGTTCGCGGGGCATGTGTACGGGTGCTTCTTCGATGACGCCTTCGGCTTGCGGAATGTGGAGGCGGTGGGGGTGGGGAATGTGTTGTACGAGACGGATTATCCGCATGCGGATTCGACCTGGCCGAGGTCGCGGGAGGTCGGGGAGGAGCAGATGGGGCATCTGGCGCCCGAGGTGGTGGAGCGCATTGTCCGCGGCAACGCGATCGACCTCCTCTCCCTCACCCCGACGGGCCTCTGGCCCGGCCCCTGACCCCTCGGCCCGAACCGGGTCGCCCGCCCGCACCACCCCGGACCGGTGACGCGTCCGGAGGCGCGACGGCCACCCCCGTGGGGCCGCGGGCGCGTCCGGCCGCCTCCTTCCGCCGGAGCGTCCGGACGCCGCCGGGCTGCTCGTGCACGCGCGGCCGGGCGGCACCGCGCACATCTCCGGGATGTTCCGCCTCGTTCGCGGGACCGGGCACCTTCTCGCCTCGGGCCGGATCGGCGAGGCGCGGTGCCGGGGCTCACGAGCCCCGGCGCCACCCGGAGGGGACGAACCTAGATGATGGGCGGGCGGCCCAGACGGGTCATGCGCCACACCGTGGCCCACCGCATCGGCTTCCGCACCCCGCACGGCTCCCGCATGCCCTCCACGAACCCCCCGCCCCAGGCCTTCAGGCCCTCCCCCGACCGCGTCCGCAGCAGCGTCATCGCCGTCCAGCTCCCCAGATACAGCGGCACCAGCGGCGCCGGCAGATTCCGCTTCGCCAGCCACACCCGGTTGCGCGCGGTCATCCGGTAGTACACCGCGTGCCGGGCCGGGCTCGTCCGCGGGTGCTGGAGCAGCAGCCGCGGCTCGTACAGCACCTTCCACCCGTCGTCCAGCGCCCGCCACGCCAGGTCCGTCTCCTCGTGGGTGAAGAAGAACTCCTCCGGCCACCCGCCGGTCCGCTCCAGCATCCGCATCGACAGCGCGTGCCCGCCCCCGAGGAACGTCGTCACCAGCCCCCCGCGCATCGGGTCCTTCGCCCGCAGCCGGGGCACGTGCCGGCGCTGGGTCTCCCCGGTCTCGTCGGCGATCCGGAAGGACACGATCCCCAGCTCGGGGTCGGCCTGGTACAGATCCGCGATCCGGCGGAACACATCCGTGTCGACGAGCAGCCCGTCGTCGTCCAGGTCCACCAGCACATCCACGTCGCCGAACTCCCGCAGCCGCTCCATGGCCACGTTCCGCCCTCCGGAGACCCCGAGGTTCTCGGCCAGCTCCACCGTCGTCACCCACGGGGGCAGCTCCGGCAGCGGCGCGCCGTTCCCCACGACCACGACCCGGGCGGCGGGCTCGTCCTGCCCGGCCACGGAGTCGAGCAGGGCCCGCAGCTCGGCGGGCCTGTTGCCCATGGTCAGTACGGCCACACCCACACGCGGTCGTGTCACGACTCGACTCCACTCCACCAGCTCGTCCGTTCCCCGAAGCCGCGATGCTACCCAGTGGACACCCGGGGGTGCCGCGCCGGTGTCAGTGCCCGGGTGTTCCATGGAGCCATGGCCATCAGGCGCGAGCGCGCGCACGCCGATCCCGAGCTGATCGTCCGCGACGAGGACTGGTACGGAAAGGACCTCTCGGGCGAGCGCTTCACCGGTTTCACCTTCTACGACCTGGATCTCACGGAAGCGGTGAACGACGGCGCCGTCTTCGACGGGTGCACCTTCTCCGGGGTCCGGTTCAACGCCTCGCGGCACACCGCCGCCGCCTTCACCAACTGCGTCTTCCGCCGCTGCGGCTTCTTCGACACCCGCTTCGAGCAGTGCAAGGCGGTCGGGAGTCTGTTCGAGCGGTGCACCTTCCCTCTGCTGCGGGTCGCCGGCGGGGACTGGTCGTTCGTGGGGCTGCCGGGCGCGGATCTGCGCGGGGCGGTCTTCGAGGGTGTCCGGATGCGGGAGTGCGATCTGACGGGCGCGCGTGCGGAGGGGGCCACCGTGACCGGCGTGGATCTCTCCGGGGCGGTGCTGCGCGGCGCGGATCTCTCGGGGGCCGACCTGCGGGGCAGTGACCTCTCCTCGCTCGACCCGCTGACCGCCCGGGTGGCAGGGGCGCGGATCGACCTGGTGCAGTCGGCGGTGATCGCGGGCGCGCTGGGATTCGAGGTGGGCTGAGCCGCTCGCGCGCCCGTGCCGTCGGACCCGCGCACACGGACGAGCGGGCCCGCGCCCGCACCCGCGAATCAGGCGCTCGCACCGGCGAGCGCGCACACGCGCGGGCGGGTCCGCGCACACGCACGGGCGGGTCCGCGTGCGCGCCGGCGGGCCCGGGGCTCGCACCGGCGGGTGCACGGGCCTTGCCCGTCCGGGGGCCGCGCCCCACGATATGACGGTACGTCAGATCGAGGGGAAGGAGCCCGCGGTGCCCCATGTCCCGGTGCTGCCCGAGGGGCCGCTGTCCTACGGGATGCAGCTCCCGGTCCAGTCGCAGAGCACCCTCTGCGCCGAACCCTGGGAGGCCGCCGCCGGAGCGGCGGACCTGGCCGAGGTGGCCAGGACCGCCGACCGCACCGGCTTCGCCTATGTCGCCGTCTGTGATCATGTCGCCGTCCCCCGCCGGCTCGCGGGAGCCATGTCCACCGTCTGGTACGACCCGGTCGCCACCCTCTCCTTCCTCGCCGGGATCACCGGCCGGGTACGGCTCCTCAGCCATGTCGCCGTCGTCGGACTGCGCCACCCCCTGGTCACCGCGAAGCAGTACGCCACGCTCGACCATCTCTCCGGGGGCCGGCTGATCCTCGGTGTCGGCGCCGGGCACGTGGCCGAGGAGTTCGCCGCGCTGGGGGCCGATTTCGACGGGCGCGGCGGGCTGCTGGACGAGACGATCGACGCGCTCCGGGCGGCCCTCGGCCCCGAGGAGTTCCCCGAGTTCAGCGGCGAGCGGTTCTCCTTCTCCGGGCTGGGCCAGCGGCCCCGTCCGGCCCAGCCGCGCGTCCCCGTCTGGGTCGGCGGCTCCTCGCCCGCGGCCCTGCGCCGGGCCGCCCTGCGCGGGGACGGCTGGCTCCCCCAGGGCGACCCCCGCGCCCGGCTGCCCGCCGCCATCGCCCGGCTGCGGGCCCTGCGCGAGGCGGCCGGGAACCCCGTCCCCCTGGAGATCGGCGCCATCGCCGAACCGCTCTACATCGGCCGGCCGGGCTGGGAGGTGGGCCGCCGGACCCTGGCCGGTGAGCCGGGTGCCATCGCCGCCTCCCTGCGTGAGTACGCGGCCATGGGCGTACGCCAGATCCAGGTCCGGTTCCGCAGCCGGGGCCGTACCGAACTCACGGACCAGATGGCCGCGTTCGCCGCCGAGGTCGCTCCGTATCTGCACGCCGACAGCTGACGAAGGGGACCACCATGGGAAAGCTCGACGGACGCGTCTTTCTGATCACCGGGGCCGCGCGGGGGCAGGGGGAGCAGGAGGCCCGGATCTTCGCCGCCGAGGGGGCGCGGGTCGTCCTCGCCGATGTGCTCGACAAGGAGGGCGAGGCGGTCGCCGCCGAGCTGGGCGACGGCGCCCACTACCTCCGTCTCGATGTCTCCCGGGAGGCGGACTGGGCCGCCGCCGTCACCGCCGCCAAGGAGCGCTTCGGCAAGCTCGACGGACTGGTGAACAATGCGGGCATCCTCCGCTTCAACGCCCTGACCTCCACCCCGCTGGAGGAGTTCCAGCAGGTCACCGGGGTCAATCAGACCGGGGTCTTCCTCGGGATACGGGCCGTCGCGCCCGAGATCGAGGCGGCCGGCGGGGGCACCATCGTCAACACCGCCTCCTACGCCGCCCTGGCCGGGGTGGCGCTGATCGGCGCCTACACCGCGTCCAAGCACGCGGTCCTCGGTCTGACCCGGGTGGCCGCGCTCGAACTGGCGCCGAAGGGCATCCGGGTCAACGCGGTCTGCCCGGGGGCGGTGGACACCCCGATGATGGACCTCGCCTTCACCCGCGACGGTGTGAGCCGCGAGGACGCCCGCGCGCGGATGGGCCCGGTGTACGAGCGGACCATACCGCTCGGGCGGGCGGGACGGCCCGAGGAGGTGGCGCGGCTCGCGCTCTTCCTGAGCTGCGAGGACTCCTCGTACATCACCGGGCAGCCGTTTGTGATCGACGGCGGCTGGATGGCGGGGATCAACGTGGGCTGACCGGGGCACCGGACCCCGTCTCTGACGGGGCGCCATCTCTTGACTGCGCAGGTGCGCGGTGGAACAGTCGTGCGCATCACGATCTGACGATGCGTCAGAAACTTAGGGACGGTGAACCCCTTGGAATTCGGGATCTTTGTGCAGGGCTACGTCGGCAGGCGCGCCGAGACCGACCCGCTCGCCGAGCACAAGGTGCTCATGGAGGAGACCGAGTACGTCATCCAGGCGGACACGTCCGGGTTCAAGTACGCCTGGGCGTCCGAGCACCACTTCCTCGACCAGTACTCGCACCTCTCCGCCAACGACGTCTACCTCGGGTACCTCGCCCACGCGACCGACCGCATCCACCTCGGCTCCGGCATCTTCAACCCGCTCGCGCCGGTGAACCACCCGGTGAAGGTCGCCGAGAAGGTCGCCATGCTCGACCACCTCTCCGAGGGGCGCTTCGAGTTCGGCTCCGGGCGGGGCGCGGGCAGCCACGAGATCCTCGGGTTCATGCCGGGCATCACCGATATGAACCACACCAAGGAGATCTGGGAGGAGACCGTCGCGGAGTTCCCCCGGATGTGGCTCCAGGAGGAGTACCAGGGCTTCCAGGGCAAGCACTGGTCCCTGCCCCCGAGGAAGGTCCTGCCGAAGCCGTACGGGAAGTCCCACCCGGCGATGTGGTACGCGGCCGGGTCGCCGTCCTCCTACGCCATGGCGGCGCGGAAGGGGCTGGGGGTCCTCGGCTTCAGTGTGCAGAAGGTCGCCGACATGGAGTGGGTCCTCGACTCCTACAAGACCGCGATCAAGGAGGCCGAGCCGGTCGGCGCCTTCGTCAACGACAACATCCTGGTGACCTCCACCGCGATCTGCGCGGAGACCCACGCGGAGGCGGTGGCCATCGCGGCCGGCTCGGGGGTGAGCTATCTCCAGTCGCTGCTCTTCCGCTACCACGACACCTTCCCCCGGCCCGAGGGGATTCCCCAGTGGCCGGAGCTGCTGCCGGAGTACACGGAGGAGATCGTGGAGCTGCTGATCGCGGAGGGGCTGATGATCTGCGGAGATCCGGGGGAGGTGCTGGCGCAGTGCAGGAAGTGGGAGGGGGCGGGGGTGGATCAGCTGGGGTTCGGGTTGCCGGCGGGGGTGGGGTACGAGGACACGCTGCGGACGATCCGCCTGATCGGGGAGCATGTGATCCCTCACATCGACACGGACCCGGTGCACCGGACCACGCGCTTCCGCGAGAGCTGATTCGGCAGGGGGGCTGGTCTTGGTGCGGGGTGCCCCCCCGCTCCCACCGTGCAACCCGGCCCCCGCCCACCGGCCCCGCCCCGGTGCTTGAGCCGCGCCCACTCAGCCCTTCCGGAGGCTGAGCTGACCCCCCCCAGCGCTTCCGGAGGCTGAGCCGAACCTCTCGGCCCTTCCTGTGTTTTAGCCACACTCACCCAGCCCATCCGGGGAGCGGAGGCACAAGATCCAGCCCCGCCGCCGTTCGGGCCGCACCCCTCAGCGCTTCCGGCGTTCGGGCCGCCCGCCCCAGCCCCCCGCTGGCGAGCTGAGCAACCCCAGCCCGGCCAGCGCTTGAGCCGCGCCCACTCAGCCCCTCCGGCGTTTGAGGAGCGGGGGTTCGGGGGCTGGCCCCCGAACCGGGCCCGCACTGTGCGGGGTCCTGTGGTGCGGGGTCCGTCCTCAAGCGCCGGACGGGCTGGGTTTGCCGGGCGGGCTGGGGGTGCCGGGCGGGCTGGGTTTGCCGGGCGGGCTGGATTTGCTCGGGTCACCTGTGGCGCAGGGTCCGTCCTCAAACGCCGGACGGGCTGGGTTTGCCGGGCGGGCTGGGGGTGCCGGGCGGGCTGGATTTGCTCGGGTCACCTGTGGTGCGGGGTCCGTCCTCAAACGCCGGACGGGCTGGGTTTGCCGGACGGGCTGGGTTTGCCGGGCGGGCGGGGCTCCCCGCCGGGCCGGGTCCGCCGACGGGCCCCCCGCACAGCAGCCCCACCGCGCACCCCCCGGCAGGGACCCCCCCTCGCAGGGAACACCGCACCCCGAAGGGAACCCCCCCCTCATGCTCGACCACCTCATCCGCTCCGCGACCGTCGTGGACGGCACGGGCGCGCCCCCCTACCCCGCCGACATCGGCCTCCGCGACGGCCGCGTCGCCGCCCTCACCACCCCCGGCACCCTCCACCCCGGCTCCGCCCGCACCGCCGAGGACGCCACCGGCCTCCTCCTCACCCCCGGCTTCGTCGACCTCCACACCCACTACGACGCCCAGCTCTTCTGGGACCCCTTCGCCACCCCCTCCATGAACCACGGCGTCACCACCGTCGCCGGCGGCAACTGCGGCTTCACCCTCGCGCCGCTCGACCCCGGCCGCCCCGGCGACGCCGACTACACCCGCCGGATGATGGCGAGGGTCGAGGGCATGTCCCTGGTCGCCCTGGAGGAGGGCGCCCCCTGGAACTGGCACACCTTCGGCGAGTACCTCGACGCCCTCGAAGGCCGCATCGCCGTCAACGCGGGCTTCATGGTCGGCCACTGCGCGCTGCGCCGCCATGCCATGGGCCCCGACGCCATCGGCGGCGACCCCACCCCCGCGCAGCTCCAGCGGATGCTGGACCTCCTCCACGAGGCGATGGACGCGGGCGCCTGGGGCCTGTCCACCACCCAGTCCACCACCCACTCCGACGGCGACGGCGCGCCCGTCGCCTCCCGCCACGCCCGCCCCGACGAGCTGATCGCCCTGTCGCGGGCGGTCGGCGAACACGAGGGCACCCAGCTGGAGGCGATCGTCGCCGGCTGCCTCGACCGGTTCCGCGACGACGAGATCGACCTCCTGGTCGCGATGACCCGCGCCGCGGGCCGCCCCCTGAACTGGAACGTCCTCACCATCGACGCGGCCGTCCCCGGCCGCGTCCCCCGGCAGCTCGCCGCCGCCGCCCGCGCCCGCGCCGCCGGCGGCCGGATCGTCGCCCTGACGATGCCGATCCTCACCCCGATGAACATGTCCCTGGGCACCTTCTGCGCCCTCAACCTCATCCCCGGCTGGGGCGAGATCCTCGCCCTCCCCGTCCCCGAGCGCGTCGAGCGCCTCCGCGACCCCGCCGTACGGGCGGAGATGCTCCGCCGCGCCGACTCCGAGGAGGCCGGGGTCTTCCGCCGCCTCGCGCACTTCGGCCGCTATGTCATCGGCGACACCTACTCCCCGGCCAACGAGGGCCTCGGCGGGCGCGTGGTGCGGGACATCGCCGCCGAGCGCGGCCAGGACGACTTCCACTGCCTGGTGGAGATCTGCGCCAACGACGGGCTGCGCACCGTGCTGTGGCCCATGCCCACCGACAACGACCCGGCCTCCTGGGAGCTGCGCCGCCGCACCTGGGAGCACGAGGACGTACTCCTCGGCGGCTCCGACGCGGGCGCCCATCTGGACCGGATGTGCGGCGCCCCCTACACCACCCGCTTCCTCGGCGACTGTCTGCGCGGCCGGAAGCTGGTCCCGCTCCCGGCGGCGGTGAGGATGCTCACCGACGACCCCGCGCGCCTCCTCGGGCTCCGCGAGCGCGGCCGTGTCGAGGAGGGCTTCCACGCCGACCTCGTCCTCCTCGACCCCGAGCGGATCGACGCCGGCCCGGCCACCCTCGTCCACGATCTGCCCGGCGGCGGCCCCCGCCTGGACGCGAGGGCGATCGGCGTCGTGTCGGTGCGGGTCAACGGCGTGGAGACCATCCGCGACGACAAGGTCACCGGCGCGATCCCCGGCCGGGTGCTGCGCTCCGGCCGCGACACCGAGACGGTCTCCACGCGATGAGCGCGCCACAGCGGCTCTTCATCGGCGGCGAGTGGGCCGAGCCCGACGCGGGGCACTACGAGGTGGTCGACCCGGCCTCCGAGGAGGTCGTGGGCCTCGCGCCCGAGGCGAGCCGCGCCCAGGTGCACGAGGCGGCGCGCGCGGCCCGTGAGGCCCTCGGGCCCTGGTCCCGCACCCGCCCGGAGGAGCGCGCCCGCATCCTGGACGCCGCCGCCGGGGTCATCGAGCGGAACACGGAGCCGTACACCGCCCTCGCCCGTGCCGAGTCCGGCGCGACCACCGCCACCGCCCGCGCCCTCCAGGTCGGGATCGGCGCGGCCCGTTTCCGGCGGTACGCGCGGGGGGCGCTGGAGTCCGTGGAGCAGCCGCTGCCGCCGCAGATCAACGCGGCGGGCCCGATGGGCCCCGCCGGTGTCGTCGGGGCGCTCGCGGTGCGCCGCCCGGTGGGGGTGGTCACCTGTGTCACCTCCTACAACAACCCCTGGGCCAACCCGGCGGGGAAGGTGGCACCCGCGCTCGCGATGGGCAACACGGTGGTGGTGAAGCCCGCCCCGCAGGACCCGCTCTCCGTCTACCGGATGGCCGAGGCGCTGGCGGAGGCGGGCGTTCCGCCCGGGGTCGTCAATGTGGTGACGGGGTCGTCCCCCGCCGTGGGCGAGGCCGCCGTCGACTCCCCGGACGTCGACATGGTCAGCTTCACCGGCTCCACGGCGGTCGGCCGCCGGATCGCCGAGGTCTGCGGGCGCGGCATGAAGCGCCAGCTGATGGAGCTGGGCGGCAAGGGCGCGGCGCTGGTCTTCGACGACGCGGACCTGGACGCGGCGATCCGGGGCATCGGCACCACGTTCTCCTTCTACAGCGGCCAGATCTGCACGGCCCCGACCCGGGTGATCGCCCAGCGCGGGGTGTACGACCGGCTGGTGGAGCGGCTGGCCGCCCACGCCCGCCGGCTGCCGGTCGGCGATCCGGCCGAGCGGGGCACGGTGGTCGGCCCGCTGATCTCGGCAGCCCACCGCGACCGGGTGGAGTCCTATCTCGCACTGGGCCGCCGCGAGGGTGCCCGCCTGGTCACGGGCGGCGAGCGCCCCGACGTCCGGGGAGGGGGCACCGGCGCGCGGGGAGGCGGCTCCGGAAAGGGCTTCTACGCCGCTCCGGCGCTCTTCGCGGAGTGCGCCCCCGGGATGCGGATCGTCCGGGAGGAGATCTTCGGTCCGGTGGTGGTGGTCGTCCCCTTCGGTACGGAGGAGGAGGGCATCGCGCTGGCCAACGACAGCGACTACGGCCTGATCGACTATGTCTGGTCCGGGGATGTCGCCCGTGCCTTCCGGGTCGCCGGGGAGCTGCGGACGGGCGGGGTGGGGGTGAACACGGTCGCGCGCAACATGGAGGCGCCGTTCGGCGGGTTCAAGCGGAGCGGGGTCGGGCGGGACGTCGGTTCGTACGCCCTGCACGCGTACAGCGAGATCCAGTCGGTGGTCTGGCCGGGGTGAGCGGGCGGGCGGGCGCGGTCCGTCAGCCGGGGTCCCAGGACCGGGGTCTGTCGCGTTCCGGCCGTCCTGCACGCGAGAAGAGCACGGGGGTGGGCATGGGGGGCGGCTTCCCTTCTGTCACCGGTCCCTGTGGCGGGGCTCCCGAGCGTAGGCGGCCGGTCACAGGGCGACACGGCTCAGCCTGCACGCTTCCTTGACGATCCGTGCAAGGGCCATGCTTCCGGTGCGGGAGTGTGGGAGAGGCGGTCCGCCGCCGCGCGGCGGCGGAACTCCCGGGGACTGCTGCCGTACGCCTCCCGGAAGGCCCGGCTGAAGCCGGCGGCGCTGGAGAAGCCCCAGCGGAGGGCGACCGCGTGGATGGGCCGGCCGGACAGCTCGGGCCGGGCGAGGTCGCCCCGGCACCGCTCCAGCCGGCGGCGCCGGATGGAGGCCGCCACGCTCTCGCCCTGGGCCTGCTGGAAGAGCAGATAGAGCGAGCGCAGGGAGATGTGGTGGCGGGCGGCGACGGCCCGGGGGGTGAGCGCGGTGTCGCCCAGGTTCTGGTCGATGAAGGCGTTGATCCGCTCCAGCAGGACCCGGGCCCGGGTCTCGGCGGGGAGGTCGCCGTAGGAGTCGAGCTGCTGGGCGAGGAACGCCGTGGTCAGATCGAGCGTCGTCACGGCCAGCTGGTCGCGCTGCCGCGGCTCGCAGCCGTCGGCGTGGCTCTCCAGGGCCGAGAGGAAGCTCCCGAGGATCGCCCCCATGCCGCTGCGCCCGTCCAGCCGCCGGGCCAGCAGCTCGTCGATCCGGTCGGAGGGCAGCGGGACCGCGTCCCGGGGCACCTGGACGATGACCGCCCGCACCAGCCCGGTGCCCCTGTCGTCCACGGTTCCGGTTCCGGCGTCGAAGGGGTGCGAGGAGTCCCAGAGGACGGCGTCCCCCGCGCCCAGTTCGGCGAGGTTGCGGCACTGGGATATCCACATGGCGCTCTGGGTCATGAACGCCAGCGAGTACCGCTCGGGGTCGCTGCGCCGGATCAGCTGGGGGGTGCGCCAGGACCGCAGCGCGGTGTACGAGAAGCTGCTCACCCGGGTGCGTCCCAGGTCGAGGACGGCGGCGTGGGCGCGGAAGGCGTGGGAGTCCGCCACCATGAGCCGGGTGGGGGCGATCTCCCGGGCGATGATCTCCTGGTACCAGTCGGTGCGCTCCCGCGCGGGTACGGAATCGCTGGTCACGACGGACAACATTCCGGCACACCCCCCAGTGATCGCCGCTTCCACTTTCTCATGACCGGTCCAGGGGCGGCCGGGGCGTGGGACGCGGGAAAATTTCAAAAGGGGCATAACGGGCCTGGCTGCGGTTATCGCACCCCATTGAAAGCCCGTCTTTCCTTCCAGGGTGCCGCTGATTTCCCCACTTGTCCTTTCAACCCCAGGTGCTCTTCAGTAACAGCCCCTGAATCAAAGGGATGCCCTCCGGGCGGCTCCCTTCCCGCTGTGGAAACCGCAGCCCTTAACGTCCTGTTCATGACTCAGTTGGACGCGCGGCCCGGGGCCGGAGACAGCGCGGGGGCCGCCCCGGGCGGGGCCGGGGGTGTCCGCGGCAAGGGCCTCGGCGGAAATTCCGTCGGCCTGCTGGGCAGCTCGGTCATCGGGATCTCCACCGTCGCGCCCGTCTACTGCCTCACCTCCACCCTCGGCTCCACGGCG
The DNA here is from genome assembly GCF_040296845.1 of Streptomyces sp. NPDC001985. Taxonomy (NCBI): domain Bacteria; kingdom Bacillati; phylum Actinomycetota; class Actinomycetes; order Kitasatosporales; family Streptomycetaceae; genus Streptomyces; species Streptomyces sp. NPDC001985. The sequence goes on along the minus strand of NZ_JBEOYB010000011.1, from coordinate 111,022 downwards.
GGCGAGGTCGGGCTCCAGATGCCGGCGGTCTTCCTGGCGGGCTTTCTGCCGATGCTGCTGGTCGCGTTCGCCTACCGCGAGCTGAACCGGGTCATGCCGGACTGCGGGACCTCCTTCACCTGGACGGTGAAGGCGTTCGGACCGAGGGTCGGCTGGATGTGCGGCTGGGGGCTGGTGATCGCGACCATCATCGTGCTCTCCAACCTCGCCGGGGTGGCGACCTCCTTCTTCTGGCTCCTCGCCGGGGAGATCACGGGCAGCGACGCCATCGCCGCCCTGGACGGCAACAAGGCCGTGCACATCACCACCGTGCTGGTGCTGATCGCCGCGGCCACCGCGATCAGCTACCGGGGGATGACGGCGACCAAGGGCGTGCAGTACGCCCTGGTGGGCCTCCAGCTCCTGGTGCTCGGGCTCTTCGTCGCCATGGCCCTCGGGAAGGCGGACTCCTTCGGGACCTCGCTCTCCTTCTCCATGGAGTGGCTCAACCCGTTCGCGGTCCAGTCCTTCGCGGCCTTCACCGCGGGCCTGTCGCTGTCGATCTTCATGTACTGGGGCTGGGACGCCTGCCTCACCGCGAACGAGGAGACCACCGGCAGCGACCGGACACCCGGGCGGGCCGCGCTCATCGCGATGGTGGTCCTGGTGGGGGCCTATCTCGCGACCGGGGTGGCCGCGCAGATGGCGGTCGGCTCCGGCGAGAAGGGGCTGGGGCTGGCCAACCCCGACACCTCGGGGAATGTCTTCGCCGCCCTGGCCGGCCCGATCATGGGCCCGGGGCTCGGGGTGCTGCTCTTCGTGGCGGTCCTCGCGTCGGCCGCCGCGAGCCTCCAGACCACCTTCATCCCGGTGGCCCGCACGGTGCTGGCGATGTCGTCGTACGAGGCCCTCCCGCCGTCCTGCGCCCGGGTGCACCCGCGGTTCAGGACCCCGGGGCGGGCCACGGTGGTGGCCGGCGCGGCGACCGGCGCGTTCTACACCGTGATGACGCTGGTCAGTGAGAACGTCCTGATCGACACGGTGTACGCGCTCGGCCTGATGATCTGCTTCTACTACTCGCTCACGGCCTTCGCCTGCGCCTGGTACTTCCGCCGCGAACTCTCCCGCTCGCCCCGGGACCTCCTCTTCAAGGGCCTCTTCCCCCTGCTGGGCGGCACTCTGCTGGCGGCGGTCTTCGCGAAGACCCTGTACGACATGTGGGACCCGGAGTACGGCAGTGGGTCGGCGGTCTTCGGGGTCGGATCGGTCTTCGTGATCGGTGTGGGGCTGCTGTTGCTGGGGGTTCTTCTGATGACCCTGATGCACTCCCGCAGCCCCGCTTTCTTCCAGGGCAGGACTCTGACCTCGGCAACCCCGTCCCTGACTCCCCCGACGTAGGCCGTCTCTTCCGGATCGTGCCGGGCTCGCGAGCCCCGGCACCGCGCCGCGCCGCACCTCTTCCCCACGGACCGCCTGCCGCCCGGGGCCCGTCCTCAACCTCCCAGAGGCAGCTCCGGGGGAGATTGAGGAGCGGGGGTTCGGGGGCCGGCCCCGACCGCGGCCCGCAGGATGCGGGTCCTGTGGCTCGGGGTCCGTCCTCACGCGCCGGACGGGCGGGAATGACGGTCTCGACGGGTGTCGAGTGGGTCGGGGCTCCCCCGGTTCCCCGAGCCCAGCCCCGACCGGTCAGCGCTGGTGGGCGAGGAAGAGGCGCGCATGCTCATCGAGTTCCGCAGCACATCGCAACCCCCGCGCGCGTCGGGGGTCGCAGGCGCAGGCGCAGGCGCAGGGGCGGCCGGGCCGCTTCGCGGTCGCGGGCGACGGTGAAGCCTTGGGAGAGGGCCTGGGTGCGGCGGATGGGATCGATGCCGAAGACGGTGACCTGGACGCCCTTGGCGTGGAGGAGACGGGCGATCGAGCTGCCGAGCTTGCCGAAGCCGATCACCAGGGCAGGTCGGCCGTGGAGGATGTCGCCGCGTCCGCGCATGACGGCCTCGGTGGAGAAGACCACGGACTGGCCAACGAGGAAGTCCAGGACCGGCGGGTGGGCAGCCGCCGCATCCGGGCCTCGGCCGTCTCAGCGGGGCCCGAGCCGGTCAGGGCCGGGGTGTGGGTGATCAGGATGTGCGCGATCTCGCGGCCGTCCGGGCGGGTGCCGGGCCAGCTCCAGGCTGCGAGGGACACCAGCAGCCGCAGCTCAGGACCGGGCGGGGTGAGCAGGACGCTCATGCTGTCGTACCTCCCGTGACCTTGAAGCAGGACCAGACGATCTTCCCCAACGGAGTGCGGTCCTCGACTCCCCAGCCGTCGGCGAGCGCGTTCACCAGGATTAGCCCGCGTCCGGAGGTGTCCGTGCCGGCGGCCTGCCGGGCTTCCGGGTGCCGGCGGCGGCTGTCGTGCACCTCCAGGCGTACGACATCCTCGTCGGCGTCGAGCTTGACCAGGAAGCCGTGTCCGGGGGCAGTCCCGTGGACCAAGGCGTTGGTGGCGAGTTCGGAGACGCAGAGCCGGACGTCCTCGGCGCGGTCCGGCAGACCCCAGTCGGCCAGGGCCTCAGAGGTGAAGGACCGTGCATGGCCGACCGACTCGGGCCGCGCGTCGAAGAACTGCTGGGTTGTCTTGGTCATCACGGTGGTCCTCATGACTCGGCATCCAGGACGCGGGCGGTGCCGGGGTGACGGCGGCGGACGGAAACGCTGCGGGAGATGGGGTGGTGGGCCGTGCGGGGCTTGCGGATCAGCAGCAGCCGCGAGCCGACCGCCTCGATCCGCCGCCCGCGTTCAGCGGCTATGGCCTTCGGTCCCAGCTGCGACATGGCCGGGGCGATGACGCCGTAGACGTCCGGCAGCGCGAGCACGTCCAGCAGCCCGGTGAACGCCGCTGAGGCGGGCCCGGCGGACGCGTCGCGGTCGGTGAAGACGCCGGACAACTGCAGTTCGTGGCTGCGGCAGTACTCGGCGAGCGAGGCGACCAGCGCGTCCTGCCGCGCTTGGGAGACCCGCACCAGCCGCAGGAAGCCGTAAACGACCGGACCGCTGACCGGGCGATGCTCCGTGAGGGGTTCCATGCTCAGGACCGTCCAAAAGGCTCGACACGTGATGACGCTCTGATCGTGGCGTCCGGCCAACTCGCGGCCAATTACCGGCCGTTCCACTTCCGTTCCACTTCCGTCCCGCCAACTGCACACATCTGCTTCGATGACCGGTGGAAAGGAGCGACGCGTGGCGACCGTGCACCACTGGACCGGCCTGGAGGCCAAGGCCCTGCGGCTCGCCCTGCGACTGAGCGTGCGGGCCTTCGCCCAGCAGCTCGGCCTGGCAGTCGCGACCGTGTCCAAGTGGGAGAGCAAGCTCGCCGAAACCGAGCCCAGACCCGACACCCAGGCCATCCTCGACACCGCCCTCGGCCGCGCGGACGCCGCTGTCCACCTGCGGTTCGAAACGCTCCTGTCCGAGATGACCAACCCAGTGCAGAACGCCGGCCGACGCCGCGTCACCGCCTCCGGCCCCCGGGCCTGGGAGTACGAGTGCTGGGCCGACGACCTCGACCGCGTCGTGGTCGCCCTGTCCCGGCAGAACTTCGCCTTCGCCGACAGCCTCCTCACCCGGTGGCTGAGCCGATTCAAGGCCCACGAGCTGGACGAGAAGGGCCTGTATCTCTTCGCCCGCTCCACCACCCTGCTCGGCGACCTGAAGCGCGACCAGGGCGTTGTCCTGGGCCCACTGTCCGCCCAGCACTCCTATGCCGGCGCCCGCGCGGTCTTCACCCAGCTCGACATCCCCCGCCGCGTCGCCCAGCTCGACCTGTCCCTCGCCGTCATCACCGAGATGTCCGGGAAGCTGGAGATCGCCGCCCGCGACTACGAGACCCTCACGGTCGATGACCGGCTCTCCCGCCGCGACCGGGCCCGCGCGAGGCTGTGGGTGGGGACCGCGCTGAGCAAGGACGGCCAACACGACTATGCGACCCGTGTCATGCGGGCGGCGACCCGCGACTTCGAGGACCTCACCGAACCGGATGACTGGTCGGTGGCCCACCAGAAACTCGCCCTCGCCCGACGCGGCGCCGGCGACCTGAGCCAGGCCCTGCACTTCATCGACATCGCCCGCAGCAGCGGGACGACCGACTCACCGATGCAACGTGTGCGACTGGACACCGCTCATGGCCACATCCTGCTCTCCGATGCGGCGACCCGGGATGATGGACTCCTCGTCCTCGACCAGGCCACCAAGGTGGCCGCGCAGTACGGACTTGTGCACCAACTGCGCAGTATCGAGGGCATCAAGGCCATGAGCGAGGGACCGATCGGCCCCCGGCAACGGTGACCAGGGAGAAACGCGTGAGCAACGACCAGCGGGGCACCACCGAGGACCAGTGGCGCCAGGCCAAGCTGATCTGGAACTACCACCAGATGCAGCACGAGCTGCGGCCCGTCGATGTGGCGATCGGGCTGGGCAGCCACGACCTCGGCGTCGCGACCCACTCCGCCGAGCTGCACCGCTCCGGGCTCTTCCCGACCCTGGTGTTCACCGGCGGCAACAGTCCCACCACCGCCAAGGTCTTCCCGCGCGGGGAGGCAGTCCACTTCCGCGACCACGCCATCGACCTCGGCGTCCCTGCCGAGGCGATCCTGCTGGAACCGAACGCGGGCAACACCGGGCAGAACATCACCCTCTCGCGTGAGGTCCTCGTCGCCGCAGGCATCACCCCGGCGTCGGTGCTGCTGGTCTCCAAGCCCTATATGGAAAGGCGGTCATTCGCGACCGCCCGCAAGCTGTGGCCCGACGTCGAGATCCTCTGCGCGTCGGAGCCGCTGGAGTTTGACGACTATCTGAAGTCCATCGGCGACGAGAAACTCGTCTTGGACATGCTCGTCGGCGACCTCCAGCGGGTCATCGAGTATCCAAAGCTCGGATTCGCCATCGAGCAGGAGGTCCCGGAGGACGTGCATGCAGCGTACGAGTCCCTCATCCGCGACGGCTTCACCAGCCGCCTCATCAACCCCTGACCTGACCGAGCCGGGCGGGTTGTGCGCCATCCACCAGCCGAATTTCCTGCCCCGGCTGACCACGCCGGCCAAGCTGTTCGCGGCGGACTACTGGATCGTCCTGGACGACGTGCAGTTCACCCGCCGCGACTACCAGCACCGAGCCCGCCTTGCGCACCTCGACGACCCCGCCGGTCAGCGGTGGCTCACCATCCCCACCCGTCTGCCGAGCGGACGGCCCACCCTCATCCGCGACGCCGTGATCGACGACCCGCACCTGGCCCGCCGCAGGACCGAGGGGATGCTGCGGCAGCACTATGGGGCCAGCCCTCACTGGCCCGCCCTCGCCGAAGCCCTGGGTCCGGTGCTGGATGCCTTCGACACCAGCAGGACCGCGACGGTTGCCGAGACCTCCACCCGCGTCCTGCTGGACCTGTTGGGCTGGGAGGGCCGGCTCCTCACCAGCAGCCGTCTGCCGGCCCGGCCGGGCCGCTCCGTCCGGCTCGCGGACCTTTCCGCGGCGACCGGCGCCCGCGCGTATCTGTGCGGGACCGGTGGCATGACCTATCTCGACCCCGCCCCGTTTATGGTTCAGAACATCGCCGTGGCCTCGTTCCGGCCGCCGACCACCGGCATCTGGTCCTCCGGCCGCCGCCTCAGCGCCCTGTGGGCCTTGGCCACCCTGGGCCCGGACGCCGTGGCAGCCCCCCTCCGGGCTCTCGCGGCCCACGGCGGCTTGCTCCAGACGGCAACCGAAGTCATCACATCCGCCGAGGGTCCCGCTACCCGTGACGGAGTGCTACCGGCACACGGGGGCACATCCCGGCTTCACGGAAATCTCGCCAGGACCCCGAACGTCCCCAGTCGCCCACGACTTCTTCGTGCACCATCGCGTACCGATGTCTGTGCTCAGCTGCCGGTCCATCGCCGCCCGGATCGCTGCTTCGTTCCGCGCACGGGTCTCTGTTGCCAGACGCCCCATCTCAGCCCTCCGTCCTGGCCGCGGCTGTCGGGCCCCGGTGTCTGAGCCCCACCCCTCTGCCCCTCCGACGTCTGGGCCGAGGCACAAAATCCAGCCCCTCCGGCGTTTGAGGAGCGGGGGTTCGGGGGCCGGCCCCGACCGTGGCCCGCAGGTGCGGGGTCCCGTCGTCCGGGGCCCGTCCTCAACCTCCCCCGGAGCTGCCTCCGGGAGGTGCCCCCGGACCGGCCGGGTTTGCTCGGGTTTCCCGTGCGGCGGGAGGGCTCACGCGCCGGACCGGGCGGGGTTGTTCGGGCTACCCGTGGGGCGGGGGGCCCAGGAATACCGGGTTCGTCAGGGCCACCAGAGCCCCGCCCCGCCGAACCTCCGCCCTCACATACCCGGCGTACCCCGCCCGCGTCTCCCACTCCACCACCCCCGCCCCGGCGGAGACCACCACCCCCTGCTCCGTCACCAGCCTCACCACACACCCCGCCCCCACCCCCTCCACTCCCAGCCGCACCCCCACCTCCGCGTCCGCCTCCACCCGCAGGCGCTCGCCGATGCCCGCGCGGCGCCCCCTCCCGTCCACCACCGAGAAATCCAGCTCCACCGCCGACGACTCGGCGACATAGCTGTGGCCCTTCCGCAGCCCCTCCAGGATCGCCGCCCGCGTCAGGTCCTCCGCCAGGACCACCGTCTGCGGCCGGCCGACCGGATCGGGGTCCCGGTGGGCGTCGCTGTTCCCCATCGCCGGCACCCAGCGCCCCCGCGCCAGCTCCGCGTCCCACGCCTGCACGGACACCTCGTCGTCGGCGGTGAACGCCCCGTTCCACACCTCCACCACATCCGCCTCGCCCATCCCGAACTTCCAGTTGCACCCGATGCAGCTCGCGTACGGATGCGCGGGCACCACCAGCCCTCCCGCCCGCCGGATCTCCCGGGCGAACCGCCCGAAGCGGTTCTCCCGCGCCCGGTACCGCCAGTCGATGAAGGTCCCCGGGTCGGTCCCCAGCGCCAGCACGTGCCCGTTGCGCGTGGTGACCTCCTCCCCGGTGAGGATCAGCAGATCGTCCCCGGCGTGCTCGGCCCAGAACGGCTGCCCGGCATGGGTGTTGTGCTCGGAGGTGTGGATGAAGTCGAGCCCGGCGGCCCGCGCCAGGGCCGCGATCTCCCCCGGGGTGCGCCGCCCGTCCGAGTACCAGGAGTGCAGATGGCAGTCGCCCCGGTACCACCCCCGCCCCCGCCCCCGTGCCCGCTCCGGCGGATACACCCGTTCGGGCGTCCGGCCCGCCTCCCCGTACCGCAGCGTGACGCTCACCTCGTACGGCAGCCCCCGCGGCGCCACCGTGTACGGCCCGAGGACGACATGCCAGGTCCCGGCCCGCACCGGCCCCGCCACATACCCGGGGGTCGCGTCGTCGGCGCGGATGAAGAACGAGGCGCGCGCCCCGCCCGACCACCCCCGGAACCCCTCCCCGCCGAGCGCGGTCCCCCGCTGGTCGAAGACGCCGATGTCGAGGGCGTTCCCCGGTGTCCCGGCCGGGGTCACGGGCCGTTCATAGGTGTACGAGACGGCCAGCTCCCGCACCCCCCGCCCCACCTCCACCGGGAGGTAGACATAGTCCGGCGCGCCGGGCGGCAGCACCCCCCGGACGACTCTGGTCCGCTCCCCGTCCCTGTCTCCGGGCGCGGCCTCCGCGAAGCTCACACCTCCCAACGTAAAGGCGGAGACCGCCCCGCTCATCAGGAGCCCGCGCCTCCCCACCTCGCGGCCGGCGGACCCCTGGCCCCCGCGTCCCTGTCCCTGCCCGTGGCTCATAGCGACGACCCCTCACACTCTCCACCGCGCGGAAGTGGTGCACTGTCACCCTGGTACCGACGCGTGCACCCGGGCGCAAGGCGCCGACCGGTCGAACACCTGGACACCACCGGCGGCCCGGCACCGGGCACCACCGCGGACACGGGCACCACCGACGAGAGGGACTCGATGCGCATCTCGACCACGCTCTTTCTGACGGACCGGACCATCACCCCCGTGCGGCTCGCCCGCGCCCTGGAGGAACGGGGGTTCGCCGGTCTCTACCTCCCCGAGCACACCCACATCCCGGCGGAGCGCACCTCCCCCTACCCGGGCGGCGGCGAACTCCCCCCGGAGTACACCCGCACCCTCGATCCCCTCGTCGCCCTCGCCCAGGCCGCCGCCGTCACCACCCGGCTCGCCCTCGGCACCGGCATCACCCTCGTCGCCCAGCACGACCCGATCGATCTGGCCAAGCAGATCGCCTCCCTGGACCATCTCTCCGGCGGCCGGTTCACCCTCGGCGTGGGGTACGGCTGGAACCGCGAGGAGGCCGAGGACCACGGCGTCGAGTGGTCCACGCGCCGGGCCGCCGTGCGCGACAGGCTGGCCCTGATGCGTGCCCTGTGGGCGGACGAACCCACGGCGTACGAGGGGAAGCACGCATCGGTCCGCGCCTCCCACGCCCACCCCAAACCCGCCGGCGGCGCTCCCCGTGTCCTCTACGGCGGCGCGGCGGGCCCCAGGCTCTTCGCGGAGATCGCCGCGCACGGCGACGGCTGGCTCCCCATCGGCGGCTCGGGCCTCGCGGAGTCGCTCCCCCTGCTCCGTACCGCCTGGCAGGAGGCCGGCCGCGACCCCCTGGACCTCCAGGTGGTCCCGTACGGCGTCGACCCCGCCCCCGGCAAGCTCGCCCACTTCGCGGGCCTCGGCGTGGAGGAGGTCGTCCTCGGTCTCCCGCCGGCCGGTGAGCCGGAGATCCTGCGCGCCCTCGACGCGTACGCCCAGTACCTCTGAGGACGGTCATCCCCCGCTGACCAGCGATTCCCCCACACTCGTCCGCGCGTACAGCACCATCCGCCCGGTGCGGTGCGCGCTCACCAGCCCCGCCGCCCGCAGCGCCGTCAGATGCTGCGAGACACCCCCCGCCGACAGCGCGATCCGCCGCGCCAGTTCGGTGGTCGAGGCGGGGGAGGTCAGCTCCGCCAGCAGCCGCGCCCGGGTCCGCCCCAGCACCCCCGCCAGCGCGTCCGAGCACGGGTGCGGGCTCTGTCTCCAGAGCGTGCCGATCCCGCGCGGCGGGTAGCGCAGGGTCGGCTGCCAGGCGGTCCGCCCGAGGTTGGAGACGATCTGCGGCCAGGCGAAGGCGGAGGGCACCAGCAGCAGCCCCCGCCCGCCGAGCCGCTGGGTGCCGCAGCTCGTGCGGCGCACCAGCTGGAGCGTGCCGGAGTCCCAGGTGAGCTGTGGCCCGAAGTCGTCGAAGAGCCGCCGTGCCCCGCCGTCCGCGAAGTGGATCGCCCGGTGCAGGATGTCCCCCTCGAACAGGGCCAGCATCCGGGGCCAGTACGGCGCGATGGCGACCTCCCAGTACGCGGCGATCACCTCCGCGAGCCGCCCCAGCTCCCGCCCCGGGTCCGCCCGCAGCTCGGCGGCGATCTCCTGGAGCCCGGGGGAGGAGGTCCGCAGCAGCTCCGCCGGGGTGGACCGGAGCGCCGTCAGCTCCACGGCCAGCGAGGGCTGCGGGGTCGTCGGCGGTGGCACGAGGAAGGACGGGACGCACCCCGTCGGCACGCTCACCAGCCGCCACAGCGGGGTCAGATCCAGCTTCGCCGATTCGAGCAGCGGGCGGACCCGGTCCACCCACGGGCGGTGCATCCCCTGCGGATCGCCGTCCTTGAGGACGCGCACACTCGCCGCGACCTCCCACAGCGGGGAGATCGCGAACCGCGTCCGCGCCATGTCCTCGGCCGTGAATTCGATCTCGACAGTGCCGCCTTGAGCACGCCCCACTCGCACCATTCAGTCGACACTAAATCATTGGAAGCCAAATGGGACCCCCGGCAGGGTGAGGAGCATGACCTCACCAAGCCCCTGGCGGGTCCCCGACTTCCGCGCGCTCTTCTCCGCCGTGGTCCTCGCCAACCTCGCGATGAACGTCGGTTACGTGGCCACCCCCCTGATCGCCGTCACCACCCTGGACGCGGGCCCCGGTGAGGTCGGCGTACTCGTCACCCTGATGACCGTGTCGTTCCTGCTCATCGGGCTTCCCGCCGGGGCCTGGATCGACCGGATGAACCACCGCCGCATCATGATCACGGGTGAGCTGGCGCGGTCGGCGCTCTGTCTCTCCATACCGGTCGCGTGGTGGCTGGACGCGCTCACCCTCTGGCAGTTGTACGCCGTCGTCCTGCTGCACGGCTGCGGCACCGTCTTCGTCGATGTCGCCGCCCAGAGCGCGATCCCGGCGATGGTGGGCCGGGAGAGCCTGGTGGGGGCCAACGCCGCCCTGGTCAGCCTCCAGGCGGCCGGCCAGGTCGCGGGCCGGGGAGCCGGCGGCGCCGTCGTCCAACTGCTCGCCGCCCCCCTGTCGACGGGCGTCGTCAGCCTCCTCCACCTCGCGGCGGCCCTCCGTCTGACCCGTGTCCGCGACACCCCCCGCCCCCCGGCCCGGGAGAGACCGCCGCGCCTGGCCGCCCAGATACGGGAGGGCATACGCCATGTCCTCGCCGATCCCCAACTGCGCGCCCTCTGCCTGGCGGGCTCGCTCTCCAACCTCGGCATCCAGCTCGCCAACACCCTCCTCCCGGTCCTCTTCACCCGTGAACTCGGCCTCTCCCCGGGCGTCCTGGGCCTTTTCTACGCCGCCGGCGGCGTCGGCATCTTCCTCGGCGCCCACGCCGCCCGCCCCATCGCCCGCCGCCTCGGCGGGGACTACAGCCGGACGATCGGTGTGGTCGGGCTCGCCCTGGCCCCGGCCGCCCTGGTCGTCCCGCTGGTGGACCGGGGCGGCTGGCTCTGGTTCGCGGCGGCCGGCTGGACGCTGGCGATCTTCAAGATCGGGGTGGACAACGTCCTCGCCGTGACCCTGCGCCAGCGCCGCACCCCCGACGCCCTGCTCGGCCGAATGAACGCCACCTTCCGCTTCATGCTGATGGGCGCGATGGCGCTGGGCTCGGCGCTGGCCGGGGTGATCGGCGAGCTGGCGGGGGTGCGGGCGGCGATGTGGACCGGGGCGGGGTTCATGGCCGTGGCGTTCGTCCCCGTACTGTTCACTTCCCTGCGCGGCCGTCGCGGCCCGGAGCCCGCCGCCGCACCCCCCGTCGACACCACCGAACCGAGGAGTACGGATGACCCAGTCGACCCCGTTGACGTACCGGGGAAGTGACGGCTGTCCCCTGTACGCCGCGACCACCGGCGCCGGCGCCGGCACCGGCCCGTCACCGGTGGTCCTGCTCCACGGCGGCGGCCCCGACCACCGCAGCCTGCTCCCGCTGGCCGGGCGCATCGGGGACGGCCACAGGGTGGTGCTCCCCGACATCCGGGGCTGGGGCGCCTCCGTCTGCGCCGACCCGGCCCGGCACACCTGGTCGCGGTACGCGGACGATGTGACCGCCCTCCTGGACCACCTGGGCGAGGAGCGCGCCGTTCTCGTTGGCACGGGCCTGGGCGGCACCATCGCGCTCCGCACGGCGCTGGAGCACCCCGGGAGGGTCCGCGCGGTCGTCGTGATCAGCGTGGAGGACATCGAGGACGACGAGGCGAAGGAGGCCGAACGCCTCTTCTTCCGCCGGTTCGCCGCCCGCGTCCGGACGGAGGGCCTGGAGGCCGCCTGGGCCCCGGTCCTCCCGACGCTCGCCCCGCTGATCGGCAACCTCGTCCGCGAGGCGATCCCGCGCGCGGACCGGGCGAGCGTGGCGGCGTTCTGCGCGCTGGGCGAGGACCGGGCGTTCCGCGAGGTCGCCGACCTCGCGGCGATCACCGCCCCGGCCCTGATCGTCCCGGGCATGGACGCCCGCCACCCGTCGGCCCTGGCGGCGGAGGTCGCCCGGACCCTCCCCGGGGGCCGGCTGTCCCCGCGAGCGATGTCGGAGGAGCTGCTGACGGCGGAGGACCTGGGGGAGGAGATGGGCCCGCTGGTGAGGGAGTTCCTCTCGGACCTGCGCCGATAACTCCCGCCCCGCCCGCCCGAGCCCCTGGCCTGCCCGCCCGAGCCCTCGGCCCTGCCTGCCCGCGCCCTCGGCCCCGCCCGGCCGAGCCCCTGGCCTGCCCGGCCACCACCCAGCTTGTCCGGTCACCACCGAGCCCGTCCGGCTGCACCACCCAGCCCGTCCGGCGTTTGAGGACGGACCCTGGCGCGCGGGCAACCCGAGCAATTTCAGCCCGTCCGGCGTTTGAGGACGGACCCTGTGCCACAGGACCCCGCACCCACCGAGCCCCAACCGAAAATCCCTCTACTGCGGGAAGTTCGCCCGCAGCCCCACCACCGAGCTGGACTTCGTGCTCACCCCCGCCCCCCCTCCCTTCAGCACAAAACTCCGCCCGGAGTTGTCGGAGATGAACAGATCGGCATCACCATCCCGGTCGGCGTCCCGCAACCTCGTCTCCCCGCCGAACGATCCGAACGGCTTGCTCGGCAGCCCCGCCGTCTCCTTCGTGAACCACTGCGACCCGCCACCGCTCACCCCCTTCTTCCCGCCGCGCAGCACATGCACCCCACCCGCCGACTGATCGCGCCCGATGTCCTCCAGCACGCCGACCGCCAGGTCCGGATACCCGTCCCGGTTGGTGTCGCCGACGGACATGTCGAAGCCGAACTCGTCCCCGGCCTTCAGCGACGTCGCCACCCCGGCGCTGTCCTGCGTGAGCCGGTACGAGGACCCGGCCCCGTCCGCCCCGCCGCGCATGACCAGCACGGAACCGGCGTGCTTCTTGTACCCCGACTCCGTCACCGCGAGATCGCCGTAACCGTTCTTGTCGAAGTCCGCGACGACCCCCACGGGGGACCAGTCGGGGCTGGAGGAGTTGTACGTGGTGGGCTTCCTCGGCGCGGTGACGGTGGAGCCACCGCGCAGGAACCAGGTGCCCGAGGTCTGCCGGTCGTTCACATACCCCGCTCCGAGGACGTACAGATCGCTCGCCTTGTCCTTGGTCACCTTCCCGGCGGCCAGCCCGGTGATCTCGCGCAGGGCGCCGTGCTTCGGGTCGTGCCGGGTGACCGTCCGGGTGCCGCCGTCCTTGGAGGAGAAGCCGCCCCGGTAGATGTGCACGGTGAACCAGTCGGCGACGGCCAGATCGGGCTTCCCGTTGCCGTCGAAGTCCCCGACGGCGAGGTGCCGGCCGAACAGCCACTCGGAGGTGGGCGACTTCTGCGCGAGTGTGGTCGCCTTGGACCCGAGCCCGGACTTGGACCCCCAGAGCATGACCACCATGCCCTGCCGCTTGCGCTTCCCCACTGTCTCGGACATGTCGGCGACGGCGAGGTCGGCGTACCCGTCGCTGTTGAAGTCGGCGGCGGCCGAGGAGCCCCCGAAGCCGTCGTTGCCGGTCAGTGTGCCCGGTATGCCGGGGTTGCTCTGGTCGATCCGCTTGGTCTTGGTGCCGGGCCCGGTGGCGGTCCCGTAGGTGATGACCACTCCGGCTCCACTGCCGTGGGACACGTAGTCGCGGTAGCCGTCGCCGTTGAAGTCGTCGGCGTACTTGGCGGGCGCGGCGGCTGCGGTCCCTGCGGTGAGACTGAGCAGCCCGCCGGTGAGGGAGACGGCGGTGGCCGCCGCGAGGACGAGGCGAAGGTTCTTGCGCATGAGCATGCGGATCTCCTGCTGTCTGGGTGAGCACAGAGGAGACCCGCGATGGCGATCAAGGGTTGTACGGGACGGCTAGCCGATCGGATGCGCGCGTGCGTAGGAGAGGAAGGCGTCCCAGACGGGGACGGGGAGGTCGAGCCGCCCGTCGTCCGGCTGCTTGGAGTCGCGCACGTGGACGAGGGCGGGGCAGGCGGCGACCTCGACGCAGTTGCCGCCAGAGCCGTCGCTGTAGCTGGACTTCTCCCAGGTGAGAGCGACTTCCAGGCAGGCGCCGCCTGATCCACCGCTGTAGCTGCTCTTGACCCAGTGGAGGTGCTCGCTGTTCATGGTGCTCCCAGCAACTTCTCAATAAGGGACAGGGATTCATCGGTCCGAAGGGCCCGTGATCGCATAATCCCATAACGCTCGCTGAAGATGCGCACCTCTTCCTGGTCGGTGATGAGCTTGGGATAACCCTGGGCTTCGATATAGGCGACTTGCCGCCTCCCTTTGGGAGTCAGAAGACTGAACGCACCCCCCAGAGAGGGGTGACCATCGCAGTCGTTGGGCATCACCTGAATCTCCACATTCCGCATCTGCCCGGCATCCAGCACCTTCCGGAGCTGCTTCTTATGGACAGCGTCACCTCCAATGGGCCGCCGCAGCAAGGCCTCTTCCATCAGGAAGCTGAAGGTGGGAGCGGGCCACTTGTCCAGGATCACCTGCCGGGCCATACGGTCGGCCACCCTCTTCTCCATGGTCTCGTCGCTGAGCAGGGGCCGCCAGTGCTTGAAGACTGTACGGGCGTACTCCTCCGTCTGCAGCAACCCAGGAATGGCCTGAACGCTGTAGTCATGCAGAGCAAGAGCCTGCGCCTCCGCGTCAGCGAAGTCCCGAAACCAGTCCGGATGCCGCTTCCGCGCCTGCGCGAGCGCCTTCTCGACGTCGTCGACGGCGGCCTTGAGCAGCCCGCCGGCGTTGAGGGCGTCGTCCGCGCGGTTGAGGAAGTCGGGCTGGGTGGGCCGTACCCCGCGCTCGATGGAGGAGACGAGGTCCTCGCTGAAGCTGAGCGCTTTCCCGAGGTCCTTCTGACTCATCCCGGTCGCCGTGCGGAGAATCTTCACCTGCTGCCGGAGGGTGTTGAAGAGAAAGGCCGTCCCGTCCAGCTCGATGGGGAGTTCGGGCCGCCGCTCGCGCGCTGCGTCTGACATGTCCGTACCGCCTTTGTGTGCGTGCCTGTACGGGCACGGCCGAGGGCCCGTACAGCACACCGGAGGCACCCGTACCGATACCCAGCGTCGTGACATCACTGCTGTTCAGCAGTATGGGTACGGGGCCAAGCTCTGTGACATGAATCCCCGAACCCCCACCCGCACGGTTGAATTCACCCAGCGCTTCCCCGCCACGCGCAAGTGCGCCCAACTGGCGCGCCTGTTGGCCGTCCACGCGCTGGACGGCTGGGGCGTCCCCTGCGGTACGGACCCCTCGGACGCGGCGGCCCACATCGTGGCCGAACTGACGGCGAACGCGGTGACCCACGCCCGTCTCCCGGGCCGCGAGTTCGAACTCCGTCTGACCCTGACCCCGGACACCCTCCGCATCGAGGTCTCGGACGCCCGCGCCGAACGCGCGCCGGTCCCGCGAGACCCGTCCCCGGACGCGGAGTCGGGCCGGGGCCTCTTCCTGGTGGAGGCCCTGGCGTCCTCCTGGGGCACGAAGGACCGCGTGGTGGGCAAAACGGTCTGGGCTGACGTCTCCCTCAACCGGTGAGGTCCGCCGCGGCGAGGGAGGCCCGACGGACAGCCGGCTTTCGCCTGGCCATCCGCTGAAAGGTGATGCGGAGCGCCCCCTGCGCGATGTCCGGGGCCGGGCCCCCGAGCAGGGCGTCGTGCTCCCTCGCCGTGGCGGCATCGATCCGGAGCGATGCGTACGAGGGCCGGAGCCGCATGAGCGCGACGGCGGGGAACAGGACATCGATACGTGTCCCGTACCGGTCCGGGTCGTGGCTCCGCCGCAGCAGCAGCACCGCGTGGCCCACCGAGTGCCGCCAGAGCTGGAATTGCCGATTCCACGGCATGACCTCCCGCGTCCCGCACGCCCCTCGGTGATCTATCCCTCACGCGCCCGCCTCACCGCCGCCTCCGAAGGATCGAGCCCCTCCCGCATCCGCTCGTCCACCGCCTCCCGCGCCTCGGGGCCGATCACCCCCGAGCTCTCCAGCGAGTCGTGCGCGCTGTCCTGGACGTCGTAAGCCGTGTCCTTCCAGGTCTGCTTCACCTCCTCGTGGGCCCGCTCGAAGGACTCCGGGCTGTAGTCCGGATTGTCGGTGGGCGACTGGGCGGCGATATCGGCCCAGCTCTTCCGCTTGACCTCGTCCTCGCTCAGGTGTGGGTTTCCGTTCAGCGAGTTGACGCCGATCTTCATCGTGTCCTTGACGTACCGCTCCTGCTCGGCGTAGGCGCCCGTCGAGAGGCCGATGCCCTGGGCGAAGCCGTTGCCCTTCTGCATCAGGTTGCGGACGCCGAACTCCCATCGGTCGCAGAATGTCCTGAACTGATCGGCCAGGCCCTCGTGGCCCATGTCCAGGCCGGACAGGGCCAGGTCCGCGAAGCCCCGGCCCGCCGTGGCCTCGCCGATCATGCCGAGGTCCTTCAGCTCCTGGTGGGCCGCGTTGATGCCCTTCGCGATCAGCGCCAGCGCCTCCGGCGGCGCGACCAGGTCCCCGTTGTCGCCGCTCATCCCGCTTCCTCCACTCCCTCCGGATCGACGGCCGCCGCGTCGGGCACGATCCCCGCCACCGGCGGGAACAGCATGCCCTCGCCGCTGCCCGCGTCCAGTGCCACCCCGGCGGGCACGGCCAGCGCCGGGACCATCGCGTCGAGCAGACGCGCGCCCAGGATCGTCCGGTACGTCCACTCCCGGCCGCCCTCGCCCCGGAGGGCCGCGAACCGGGCGAGCGCGCCCTCGTCCGAGAAGGCGCAGATCCAGCGGACCCCGCCCTGGTCGGCCGTCCACGGGCTGCCGTACGGATCGAACGGGACCAGTACCGCCGTACGCCGGAACTCGCCCAGCAGGACGGCGAACTCGCGCCGCCGCCGGGCCACCGGGTCCTCCTCCTCACCCGGAGCCGCCGCCTCCGGCACACCGGCTCCGGCCGGCTCGGGCGCCTCCGGAGCACCCGCCCCCGCCGGCTGCCGCGCACCGTCGAGATCCCTCAGCCGCGACCGCCGAGCGGCCCCCGGCTCCCGCTCCGGTTCCTTTTCCCCGCCCCCGTGGTTCGTCATACCCGTCATCGTGGCACGGCGGTTCCCCGGGAGCGGCACACCGGCCGAGGCGTACCGGAGGTTGACTCCTGTTACCGGGTACGGGCCGGTGGGCTGTCGGATGCAGCTCGTATGCTCGATTCATGACGGATCACAAGACCGCCCGCCCCACCGAGAACGCCATGCGCCGCGCCCTCAAGCGAGCCAGGGACGGGGTCGCCCTCGATGTCACCGAGGCCGCAGTGCTGCTCCAGGCGCGCGGAAGTGATCTGGACGACCTCTGTGCCTCCGCCGCGCGGGTGCGTGACGCGGGCCTGGAGGCCGCCGGCCGCCCCGGCGTCATCACCTACTCGAAGAGCGTCTTCATCCCCCTCACCCGCCTCTGCCGCGACAAGTGCCACTACTGCACCTTCGCCACCGTCCCCGGCAAGCTCCGCCGCGCGGGCCACGGCATGTTCATGTCTCCGGACGAGGTCCTGGCCATCGCCCGGCGCGGCGCCGGGATGGGCTGCAAGGAAGCCCTCATCACCCTCGGCGACAAGCCCGAGGACCGCTGGCCCGAGGCGCGCGAGTGGCTGGAGGCCGAGGGGTACGACGACACCATCGCGTACGTCCGCGCGATGTCGATCCGCATCCTGGAGGAGACCGGGCTGCTGCCCCATCTCAATCCCGGCGTGATGTCCTGGACCGACTTCCAGCGGCTCAAGCCCGTCGCCCCCTCCATGGGGATGATGCTGGAGACCACCGCCACCCGGCTGTGGAGCGAGCCCGGCGGCCCCCACTACGGCTCCCCCGACAAGGACCCCGCCGTCCGGCTGCGGGTGCTGGAGGACGCGGGGCGCAGCTCCGTGCCGTTCACCAGCGGGCTGCTGATCGGGATCGGCGAGACCCATGAGGAGCGGGCGGAGTCGCTCTTCGCGCTGCGCCGCGTCTCCCGCGCGTACCACGGCATCCAGGAGCTGATCCTCCAGAACTTCCGCGCCAAGCCGGACACCGCGATGCGCGGCATGCCCGACGCGGAGCTGGACGACCTGGTGGCGACCGTCGCCGTGGCCCGGCACATCATGGGCCCGTCCGCCTGCCTCCAGGCCCCGCCGAACCTGGTGGACGCGGAGTACGGACGGCTCATCGGCGCCGGGATCGACGACTGGGGCGGTGTCTCCCCGCTCACCCCCGACCATGTGAACCCCGAGCGCCCCTGGCCCCGGATCGACGAGCTGGCGGAGCACTCGGCCGGCTCCGGGTTCACGCTGGCCGAGCGGCTCTGCGTCTACCCGGAGTTCGTCCGGCGCGGGGAGCCCTGGATGGACCCCCGGCTCATGCCCCATGTGCGGGCGCTCGCCGATCCCGTGACGGGGCTCGCGGTCTCCGGCGCCACGCCCGTCGGCCTGCCGTGGCAGGAGCCGGACGAGGGCTTCACCTCCACCGGGCGCACCGATCTGCACCGGACCATCGACACCGAGGGCCGCACCCACGACCGCCGTGACGACTTCGACGCGGTGTACGGGGACTGGGAGGCGCTGCGCGAGGCCGCGGCGCCCGGGATGGTGCCGCAGCGGATCGACACCGATGTCCGGCAGGCGCTGAAGCAGGCCGCCGACGACCCCACCCGCCTCACCGACGACGAGGCCCTCGCCCTTCTCCACGCCGACGGCCCCGCGCTGGACGCCCTGACCCGGATCGCGGACGAGCTGCGCAGGTCGATCGTCGGCGACGAGGTGACGTACATCGTCACCCGCAACATCAACTTCACCAATGTCTGCTACACCGGCTGCCGTTTCTGCGCCTTCGCCCAGCGCCGCACGGACGCCGACGCCTTCACCCTCTCCCTGGACCAGGTCGCCGACCGGGCCGCCCAGGCGTGGGACGTCGGCGCGGTCGAGGTCTGCATGCAGGGCGGCATCCACCCCGATCTGCCCGGCACGGCGTACTTCGACATCGCGCGCGCGGTGAAGAAGCGCGTCCCGGACATGCATGTGCACGCCTTCTCGCCGATGGAGGTCGTCAACGGCGCCTCCCGGACCGGGATGTCCATCAAGGAGTGGCTGACGGAGGCCCGGGAGGCCGGCCTCGACTCGATGCCCGGCACCGCCGCCGAGATCCTCGACGACGAGGTCCGCTGGGTCCTCACCAAGGGCAAGCTGCCCGCCGCCGACTGGATCGAGGTCATCACCACCGCGCACCGGCTCGGCATCCGTTCCTCCTCCACCATGATGTACGGGCATGTGGACCAGCCCCGGCACTGGCTCGGCCATCTGCGGACGCTGGCCCGCATCCAGCGGGAGACGGGCGGGTTCACGGAGTTCGTGACCCTGCCGTTCATCCACACCAACGCACCCGTGTACCTCGCGGGGATCGCCCGCCCCGGCCCCACCGACCGGGAGAACCGCGCGGTCACGGCGATGGCCCGGCTGCTGCTCCACCCCCACATCACCAATATCCAGACGAGCTGGGTGAAGCTGGGGGCCGAGGGCGCGGCGGAGATGCTGCGCTCCGGTGCCAACGATGTCGGCGGCACGCTGATGGAGGAGACGATCTCCCGGATGGCGGGCTCGCGCTACGGCTCGTACCGCTCGATCAAGGATCTGACGGCCATCGCCGAGCTGGCGGGCCGCCCGGCGCGGGCGCGGACGACGCTGTACGGGGAGGTGCCCGAGGAGCGGATGCGCGCGGCGCACGGGTCGGACGGGCATCTGCCGGAGCTGCTGCCGCTGGTGACGGAGTAACGGGGCGGGGCGGGGCAGGGCGGGGGTCGCCCCCGGGTGCTGGTGCGCGGGTGCTGGTGCGCGGGTGCCGGTGCGCGGGGCGGGTCCGGGGTTGCGCGGGCGCCGGGCGCGGCCGTCACAATGACCTCCATGGGGTCCATGCAGGAGCTGCTGAGGCAGCGCAGACTCGACGGGTTCGTCGGCCGCCGGGCGGAACTGGCCCTTTTTCAGGACAACCTCGCGACGGCGCCCGACGACCCCGCCCACCGCTTCCTCTTCCACATCCACGGCAACGCGGGCGTCGGCAAGTCGTCGCTGGTCCGCCGGCTCGCGCACACCGCCCGTGAGCGGCGGGCGCTCACCGCGACCCTGGACGAGTCGGTCAACAGCGTGCCCGAGGCGCTGGAGACGATCTGCGCGCAGTTCGCCGGGCAGGGGGTCCGGCTCAAGGCGCTGGAGCGGATGCTGGACACCTACCGGCAGCGGCGGTACGAGGCGGAGTCGGCCGCTGCCGCCGCCGTGGACGCGGCCGGGGGCGGGGGTGCTCCCGGGGCCGTTCCCGCGCCCACCACCGGGTCGATGGTCGCCGCCCAGGCCGGGCTGATCGGGCTCGGTCTGGTCCCCGGCATCGGCGCGCTCGCCGGAGCGGTCGACCCCGCCCGGGTCGCGGCCGGGGCCGACGGGGTCCGCGCGGCGCTCAGCCGGCACCTCGGGCGGCAGGAGGACGTGACCCTGGTGCTCGACCCGGTGCGGGTCCTCACCCCCGTCCTCACCGCCGAACTGGAGCGGGTGGCCTCCGAGGCCCCCTGGATCGTTCTCTTCTTCGACACCTATGAACGGACCGGACCGTTTCTCGACCCCTGGTTACGGGATCTGACCACAACCGATCGTCTGGGGCTGCTTCCCGCTCAGACCGTGATCACCACGTCGGGCCAGCGCCCCGTCGACCCCCATGTCTGGGCCGACTGCGCCGACCTCGTCACCGAACTGCCGCTCGCCCCCTTCACCGAGTCCGAGGCCCGCACCCTCCTCGCGGCGAAAGACGTCGTGGACGAGGAGGTGGTACGCGATGTGCTCCGGCTCTCCGGACGGCTCCCGGTCCTCGTCTCCACCCTCGCCGAGAACGCCGGCCGCACCGGCGGCGTCACCGACCCCAGCGCCACCGCCGTCGAACGCTTCCTCAAATGGGAGAGCGACCCGCTGCGCCGCTCGGCCGCCCTCGACGGAGCGCTGCCGCGCCGGCTCAACGAGGACATCTTCCGCGCGGCGGCCCGCACCGACGAGACCCGGGAACTCTTCGGCTGGCTGCGGACCCTGCCGTTCGTCGGCGACCGGGGCGGGCGCGCCCAGTACCACGACGTCGTCCGCCGTCCCATGCTGCGGCTGACCCGCAACAGCTCCCCCGAACGCTGGAGCGCGGGGCACACCCGGCTCGCGGACGCCTTCGCCGCATGGGCCGGGGAGGCGGGGGAAGGGCTGCCGCCGGCCGAGCGCTGGGCCCAGGACGGCTGGCGCGCACTCCGCGTCGAAGAGCTGTACCACCGGCTCTGCGCCCGGCCGCGCACCGCCCTGCCCGCCGTGCTCCGCGACGGGATCGACGCCTGCGACGCCGGGTTGGTGCCCGCCCGGCAGTGGGCCCGGACCCTCGCCGACGCGGGCGAGGACACCGGGAACGACGCCCTCGGAGCCCTGGCCCGGGAGTGCCGGACCGCGCTGGAGGACGAGCGGCGCGGCGGGATCGACCTGCTCGGGATCATCCTCGGCCGGGACGAGCCGGGCATCCCCGACCGGGCCGCCGCGCTGACCGTGCGCGCCCGCGCCCACCGGCTGCTCGGCGACGCCGACGGCGCGCTGCGCGACTACCGCGCCGCGATCGCGCTCGACGAGGGGAACGGGCGGGCGCACGGCGGGCTGGGGGAGACCCAGCGGCTGCTGGGGCGGTACGAGGAGGCGCTCGCCGCGTTCGACCGGGCGCTGGAGATCGACCCGGCGGACTGCTGGTCGCTGTCCAGCCGGGCGCAGGCCAAACACGCGCTCGGGCGCGGCGCGGAGGCGCTCGCGGACCTGGACCGCTCACTGGAGATCAGGCCCCGGCACATCTGGGCGCTGGTGCGGCGGGCCCAGGTGCGGCGGGCGGCCGGGGACGCGGAGGGGGCCCTCGCCGATATCGGCCGGGCCCTGGAGACCGACCCGGGCAACGCCTGGATCGTCGGTGAGCACGGCGAGATCCTGCGCCGGATCGGCCGCTCGGAGGAGGCGGTGGCGCGGTACGACCGCGCCATCGAGCTGGACCCGGGGTACGCGTGGGCGTTCGGCAGCCGGGCCATGGCCAAGCACGGTCTCGGCCGGACCGGGGAGGCGCTGGCGGATCTGGGGCGGGCCCTGGAGATCCGGCCCGGGTACCTCTGGGCGCTGGTCCGGCGCGCGGAGATCCACCGGGAGACGGGGGACGCGGCGGCCGAGCTGGCCGACCTCGACCGGGTGGTGGAGCTGGCCCGCTCCCGCGAGTGGGCGCTCGCCCAGCGGGGGCACGCGCACCAGCTCGCCGGGCGGTACGAGGAGGCGCTCGCGGACTACGGCGCGGCGATCGACCACGCGCCGGAGTACGCGTACGCCCACCTCGGGCGGGCCCGCACCCATGAGCGGCTGCGGCGGTACGAGGAGGCGCTGCGGGACTACGACCGGGCGGACGAGCTGGCTCCGGGGGACGGGCTGACGGTCGGAGGGAGGGCGCAGGTGCTGCATGCGCTGGGGAGGCTGGGGGAGGCGCTGGGGGAGCTGGAGCGGGCGGGGGAGCTGAGGCCGGACGCGGCGTGGATCGCGGCGGAGCACGGGGCGGTGCTTCAGGATCTGGGGCGGGTCTCGGAGGCGGCCCCGCACTTCGCCCGGGCCCTGTCCCTCGACCCCGCCTACACCTGGCCCCACCACCGCCTCCCCACCTGACCACCCCCCGGGCACCCCGAACATTGCCACCCCGCCCGCCACCTGGGAACGGCCCCCGCGCCCCGGGCGGCCCGAGCAATCCCAGCTCTTCCAGGCACTCCCAGCCTGTCCAGGCACCCCCAGCCCGTCCGGCGATTGAGGACGGACCCTGTGCGACAGGTGCCCGCATCCCGCGGGCCACGGTCGGGGGCCAGCCCCCGAACCCCCGCTCCTCAATCGCCGGAGGGGCTGGGTTTCGTGCCTCGGCCCTCAGCGGGGCTGGATGTCGTGCCTCTGCTCTCAGGTGATGCTGAGCAACCTCAGCCCGTCTGGGGGCACCTCCCGGAGGCAGCTCTGGGGAGTTCGCGGACGGACCTCGCGCCCCGGGTGCCCCGAGCAATCCCAGCCCGTCCAGGCACTCCCAGCCCGTCCGGCGATTGAGGATGGACCGTGCGCCACGGGCGCCCGCACCGTGCAAGATGCAGCCCGTCTGGGGGCACCTCCCGGAGGCAGCTCTGGGGAGTTCGCGGACGGACCCCGCCCGGCAGGCGGCCCGGGCAAACCCAGCCCGCCCGGCGACTGAGGGCGGACCCTGGGGCACAGGTCCCCGCACCGCAGGGCCCCGCACCCCCCAGCCCCCCACCCCCTCCCACATGAGCCGATAAGCTGCTCGCCGTCATCGCCCCCACCAGGGGCCCGCAAGCGCCCCGAGGAGACACCCGCCCGATGGCCCGTCAGATATCCGCCGGCGCCTTGGTCACAGGCCTCACCTCCGCCGCCCTCGTGGGCGTCCTCCTCCTCGCGGTCCAGGCCGGCCAGTCCGACCCGCAGAACGCCGCCACCCGCAAGCCCGCGGCCTCCCCCTCCGCCTCCGCCTCGGCCCCCGCCGGCACACCCAGGACCGCGCCCAAGCCCCCTCCCGTCCCCGAGGACTCGGGCCGGGGCCAGCGGCTGGTGTACTCCCTGGGCAAGGACCGGGTCTGGCTCGTCGACCGCATGGGCGAGGCCCTCGCCACCTTCACCGTCTGGCCGGGCACTGTGGAGCCCGCCGTCGGCAGCCACCAGGTCACCCACCGGGAGCCCACGGCCACCGGCACCGACGGCGTCTCCATCGAGAACGCCGTCTTCTTCGCCGCCTCCGCCGACGGCGTCAACATCGCCTTCTCCGCCGCCGTCGACGGCTCCTCCCCGAAGCCTGTCCCCGGCAAGCAGATCGGCGCGATCCGGGTCCGCACCGACGACGGCAGAGCCATCTGGGACTTCGCGGTGGAGGGCAGCACGATCTTCGTCGTGCGCTGACCCCCGCGCCGGGCTCCCCCCGTTCGATTACAGTGCTGCCCCGGCAGGGGTTCGCACCAGGTACCACGTCCAGGGAGGGGCGCGCGGTGAGCGCAGCAGCCACAGCCGTCTGGGGTCGTGCCGAGCAGCAGGACTTCCGGGCCCGGGTGCGCGGCGCACTGCTCGGCGGGGCCATCGGTGACGCGCTCGGAGCGGGTGCCGCCGCCCTCACCCTGGAGGGGATACTCGCGGCCCACGGCCCCGACGGCATCACCGACCTCCGGCCGGCGCACGGCCGCAGAGGCGCCGTCACCGCCGCCACCCAGCTCACCCTGTTCACCGTCGACGGCCTGATCCGCGCCCAGGTCCGCCGCGACACCGGCGCCTGGCACCCGCCGACCGATGTCCACCGCGCCTATCTGCGCTGGGCCGCGACCCAGCGCGACTGGGGCCCGGACGAGCGCCGCAAGGACAACGGGTGGCTCGCCTGCGAGGAGTGGCTCTACACCCGCCGCGACCCGCCCCGGGCCTGCCTGCTCGGTCTCGGCGACGAGACGATGGGCACCCTGGAGTCCCCCAAGAACCCCACCGCCCGCGACAGCGGCGCCCTCGCCAGGTCCGCGCCGTTCGGGCTGCTCGTCGGCTGGGAGCCGCGACTGGTCTGCCAGCTCGCCCTGGAGTGCGCGGCCCAGACCCACGGCCACCCGGCCGCCGGTCTCTCGGCCGGCGCGCTCGCCGTCATCGTGCACGGACTGGCCCGGGGCGAGACCCTGGAGGCAGGGGTGCGCCGCGCCCTGGAGCTGGTGGGCTCCCGCCCCGGGCACCAGCCGGTCACGGACGGCCTGGAGGCCGCACTCGGTGCCGTGCGCGACGGTGTGCCCGGCGCCGAACGGGTCGCCGCGCTCGCCGGCGGGGACGGACACTCCGACGGCGCGCTCGCCGCCGCCGTCTACTGCGCGCTCGTCGGCGAGGACATCCGGCACGGCCTGCGTCTCGCGGTCAACCACGACGGCCCCTCGCACATCACCGGCGCCGTCACCGGCACCCTGCTGGGCGCGCTGCACGGCGAGACCGCGCTGCCGCCCGCCTGGCTCTCCGAGCTGGAGGGCCGCCCCACCCTGCTGGAGCTGGCCGACGACTTCGCGATGGAGATGACCCAGGGCCCGGCTCTGCACAGCCCCACCGCCGCCGCCCCCGGCTGGCTCGCCCGCTACCCCCGGGGCTGACGGGCTGACCACGGGCCTCAACCACCGCTGTCCACAGGCCCGTACGGCCTCCCCGGCGCTCGTCTAGCATCGCGTCCATGGATGCCACCGCCGCTCTCGCCGCCCGCCTCGCGTCCACGGCGGTCGCCCCCCTGATCCGCAGGCTCTTCGTCCCGACACCCCCCGGGGCGGCGCTGGTCGAGGAGCCGGTGCGGATAGCGGGCCTGATCTCCTTCCGGGGCGAGCGGCGCACCCTCGGCGCGAAGGAGCTGCGCGCGCTCGCCACGGAGCTGACCGCCCGCGCGGTCCAGTCGTACGGCCCCCATGAGGCCCCCACCGACGAGGTCCGCGCCGAGCTGGCCGACGCCCTCGCTCTCGCCCTCCACAGCCTGGGCGACCTCGACATGGACGACCTCCAGGCGGTACGCCTCGGTCCGGAGCGGCTCGCGGCGGCACTGACCCGCCCGGCCGGCCTCTCGGCCGCCGCCGACGCCCACTACCAGCCCCTGCTGACCACCGCCTGCCTCCACATCCTGAACTTCTTCACCCAGCGCTCCGGCTTCGTCGCCCGCACCCTGGTGGAACAGACCCGCACGCTCGACGCGCTGGCCGCCCGCACCGACCTCCTGATGGAGCGTCTCGGCTCCCGCCTCGCCGAGGACACCCGCTTCGAGCGGCGGTACTGCGAGCACATCACCCGCAAGCACGGCGAGCTGACGATCTACGGCCTCGATCTCGACCAGCGCGGGGAGTGGCGGCTCGACACCGCCTACATCTCCCTGCGGACCGCCCAGGAGGGCGAGTCGCTGTTCGTCCCGCTCTCCGCCGAGCGCGCCCTCGCAGGTCAGGGGCGGGTGCTGCTGCGCGGCGAGGCGGGCTCCGGCAAGACCACCCTGGTCCAGTGGCTCGCGGTGGCGACCGCCCGCCAGGACCTCGGCGAGCTGGGCGGGGATCTGGCCCATCTCATCGGCCGGGTCCCCTTCGTCCTCCCGCTCCGCCGGGTGATGCGGGACGGCCTGCCGCCCACCCCGGGGGAGTTCCTGTCCGCCGTCCGCAGCTCCGTCGCCGGGTCCCAGCCCGGCGGCTGGGCGGACCGGGTGCTCGGCGCCGGCCGGGGGCTGCTGCTGATCGACGGCATCGACGAGGTCTCCCCGCGCGACCGGGACACGGTCCGCTCCTGGCTGTGGGAGCTGATGGGAGACTTCCCCGGCAACCAGTGGGTGGTGACCTCGCGCCCCTCGGCCGTGGCACAGAACTGGCTCTCCCGCGAGGGCTTCACCGAGCTGACCCTCCACCCCATGTCCCACGACGACACGACCCACTTCATCCGCCGCTGGCACCGCGCCGCCGACACGGACCCCGCCCTGGCCACCGCCCTGCTCGACGCGATCCGCGCCAGCACCGCCCTCGGCCGCCTCGCGGTCAACCCGCTGATGTGCGGGCTGCTCTGCGCCCTCCACCGGGAGCGCCACGGCTTCCTTCCCCACGGCCGCAAGGACCTCTACGACGCGGCCCTGCGGATGCTCCTCGAACGCCGCGACGCGGAGCGGGGAGTGGCCTACGACGAGGGCCTGAGGCTCTCGTCGGAGACCCAGATCCTGCTGCTCCAGAAGCTCGCCCACTGGATGATCCGCAACGACAGCGTGGAGATGGAGCGCTCCGACGCCCTCACCCAGGTCGGCCGGGCCCTGGAGTACATGCCCCATGTCGGCGCCCCGCCCGAGCGGGTCCTGCGCCATCTGCTGGTGCGTTCCGGGCTGCTCCGTGAACCGGCGCACGGCCGGGTCGACTTCGTCCACCGGACCTTCATGGACTATCTGGGCGCCAAGGCCCTGGTGGAGGAGGGCGACTTTCCGCTGCTGCTGAGGAACGCCACCCGCGACCAGTGGGAGGACGTGGTCCGGATGGCGGTCGCGCTCGGCCGCCCGGCGGAGCGGGAGCGGATTCTGCGGGGGCTGATCGAGGGGATCACCACGCGCGTCCCCGACGCCGGGGTCCACGGGGGGAGCCGTGACGCCACCACCTTCGGGGGGACGATCCGCCGTGCCCTCCTGGCGGCGACCTGTCTGGAGCACGCCACCGAGATCGCCCCGGGCACCCGGCGCGCGGTCCTGGACCGGGTCGAGCCGCTCGTCCCCCCGGCGAGCCTGGCGGAGGCGCACTTCCTGGCCGATACCGGCGGCCCCATGGCCCTCGGTCTGCTCCCGGGGCCCGACGGGCTGGACGAGAAGCAGGCCTACCGGGTGGTGGTCACGGCGTCCCGGGTCGGCACCGACGCGGCGCTCCCCGTCCTCGCCCGCTACCGCTCCCACCCCGCCCTCCGGGTCCGCCGCCAGCTCTCCTGGGCCTGGTACCACTTCGACACCCAGCGGTACGCGGACGAGGTGCTGGCCCATGTCGACGAGACGGACCTCTACTTCGCCGCCCACAACCCCGGCCATCTCAGGGCCCTGCGCGCCCTGGGCGGCCGGGCCAGGGTCCAGGTCGTCGGGGTGTACCGCCCCGGCGACCTGGTGGAGCACCTCGACCCGGAGCGGCTGACCCACCTCTGGCTCCGGAACGGCTTCTTCGGCGACGCCGAGTGGCTCCGCGCCTTCCCCCGCCTGCGCACCCTCGTCGTCCCGGAGCCCAGGCGGGAGAGGACCCCCGAGGTCCCGTCCCACATCACCGTCGAACTCGCCGAGGGGAAGCGCCGGATCTGAGCGCGGGGCTCACTTCCCCTTGCGCCGCACCACCTTCGTCCGCACCGGCTTCCTCGCGTCCACCGGCCCCCGCCGCCCCTGCCGGGGCACCGCGCCCGCCCCGGCACCGCCGTCGTCGTCGGTGTTGATACGGGCGATCACCGCGTCCCGCTCCGGGGTGTCCTCGGGGCGGATCAGGCCGATCACCACGTACAGCACCAGCGAGATCGCCAGCGGCACGGAGACCTGGTACTGGAGCGCCACATCGGTCCTGGCGGTGCCGTTGATCTCGTAGTTCAGCAGGAAGAAGGCGATCAGCCCGGCCGCCCAGCTGGTGAGCGCGGCCGTCGGTCCCGAGCGGCGGAAGGCGCGGAGCAGACCCAGCATGAACGGGATGGCGATCGGGCCCATCAGCCCCGCCACCCATTTGATGACGACGGTGATGATGTCCTTGAAGGTGGGGGAGTTGACCTGGGTGGCGATGGCCATGGACAGCGCGAGGAAGGCGATGGTCGACCAGCGGGCCGCGATCAGTCCGGCGCGTTCGCTCCAGCTCCGGGCCTTCCGGGAGAGGACGGGGGCGATGTCCCGGGTGAAGACGGCGGCGATGGCGTTGGCGTCGGAGGAGCACATGGCCATGGTGTGGGAGAAGAAACCGACGATGACCAGGCCCAGCAGCCCGTGCGGCAGGAGCTGTTCGGTCATCAGGGCGTAGCTGTCGGAGGCGTCCGGCTTCCTGGCGTCCACCAGCAGCGGCGCGCACCACATGGGGAAGAAGAGCACCAGCGGCCAGACGAACCAGAGCACCGCCGACAGCCGGGCCGAGCGGGTCGCCTCACGGGCGTTGGCGGTCGCCATGTAGCGCTGGGCCTGGTTCCACATGCCGCCGTTGTACTCGAAGGTCTTGATGAAGAGGAAGGCGAGCAGGAAGGTCACGGTGTAGGGGCCGGCGGTGGGCTCGGCGTGGCCCTGGAGTTCGGGTTCGTCCCAGATCGTCCACAGGGTGGAGAAGCCGTTCAGCTCGCTCATCACCGCGAAGAGCATCGCGAGCCCGGCGAAGAGCTGGATGATGAACTGCCCGAGTTCGGTGAGGGCGTCGGCCCACAGCCCGCCGATGGTGCAGTACACACCGGTGATGACGCCGGTGATCAGAATGCCCTCGTTGAGCGAGATCCCGGTGAAGACGGAGAGCAGGGTGGCGATGGCGGCCCACTTGGCGCCCACGTCCACGATCTTCAGCAGTACGCCGGACCAGGCGAGCGCCTGCTGGGTCTTGAGGTCGTAGCGGGTCTTCAGATACTCCAGCGGCGACGCGACCCGCAGTTTCGACCGCAGCCGGTTGAGCCGGGGCGCGAAGAGCTTCGCCCCGATGAAGATCCCGATCGCGATCGGCAGCGACCAGGTCACGAAGGAGGTGACGCCGTAGGTGTAGGCGATGCCCGCGTACCCGGTGAACATCACCGCGCTGTAGCCGGACATGTGGTGCGAGATGCCCGACAGCCACCAGGGCATCCGGCCGCCCGCCGTGAAGAAGTCGCTGACGCTCTCCACGCGTCTGTGCGACCAGACTCCGATCGCGATCATCACACCGAAGTAGCCGATGAGCACGGTCCAGTCGAGACTGTTCATGTGCCCCCTCCTGGGGTCCGCCTGATGAACGACCGGCAGTGCACTCCGTCAGTGCGTCCGTTCAGCGGGTCCCCCGTGCGCGGACTGGGGACTTGGGCGATTGAACTCCCGTTTCCGGGGGCCGGTCAAGAGGGCCTCCGGTCAGGTATATGAACGGCAATCAGCAAGCCGAACTAATTTGCCTGTTCTTGACCTGTGGAGTCGTTGTCGCGCCCGGGCCGCCGGACCCACGATGAGCGGGCACTTCGTCAGGCGTCACAGCAGCGCGCACCGGGGTAACGGCACTTGCCGCTCCGGCACACCGGCACTCCGCCGCACCGGCGCCGGAGACCCCCGGACCCCGCGGAGGAAGGGAGGGGCCCAGGGGTTCGGGCGGAGGTTCAGCCGAGCGCCCCGGTGACCGGGGTGAACAGACGGGACCGGTCGCCGGGCAGGGGCCCGCCCCGGATCATCACCGCGGTCGTACCGCCCTCGCGCAGACCCCGGGCGAGGGCCCACTCCCGCAGTCCGGCCCGCTCCCGGCCGATGTCGATCCGGAGCGGACCGCCGCCCCCGGCCGCGGGATCGGTGAGCCCGTCGAGCAGCCCCACCGCCGTCTCCGTGCTCTCGGCGATCAGCGGTCCGACGACGGTGAAGCCGACCCCGCTCCAGGTCATCGCGTATCCGGTGAGGCCCCGGGGGCCTTCGGCCACCCGGGCCCCGGTCGCCACGGAGGCGAGCAGGGTGAGCAGCGGCGACCGGTCCGCGCCGAAGACCTCGGTGTCCAGGGCGATGATGGCCGGCAGGTCCGCGGGGACCGCCGGGCGGGAGCCGTCGCCCGCCCGGTCCACCGGACCCGGCCGCCCCGAGAAGCGGACCAGCGTGCCCACGGGCCGGAAGCCCAGCCGCTCGTAGAGCGGGCGGCCCGGGGCGGTGGCCGTCAGCCAGACGGTGTCCGCCGGTGCGCGGTCCACCGCGTGCCGCATCAGCCGGGACCCGAGCCCCTGGCGGCCGTACCGCTCGGCCACCAGCATGCCGCCGACGGTGGTGACGGCCGTGCCGTAGCGCACCGAGGCGACCACGCCGGCGAGTTCACCGGGGCGCTCCCCCTCGGTCCCGTGGACGGCCCCGGTCGCGAACAGGAACTCCCAGGCCCGGATCTCCGCGGGCCAGCCGTGGCTCTCCGCCAGCCGCAGACAGGCCGGCAGCTCCGCGGGCCCGAGCGGCCGGATACCGGTGGCGACACGCGTCACGGACGGCGGCCCGTGACCGCGGCGATCACCCCGAACCACTCGGCGAAGTCGGGCCCCTCCGGGAGCCCGAGATAGCGCTCCACCTCCTCCTCGGAGAGAAAGCCCTTCTCCACCAGGGTCGGCGCGGTCTGCCGGATCGTGGGACGTATCCAGCGGTGGGCCTGCGGGCCCCAGCCCTCCCAGCCGCCGAGGGAGGGGGCGAGCCGGACGCCGATGTCCGTGAAGCCGAGCCGGGCGATGGTGCCGGGCAGCTTCCGCGTCCACCGCATGTCACCGCCCTGCGAGTTCATCTGCCGCACGATGGCGTCCATGGGCCGCGCCCACTCCGGGTGCGCGGTCTCGTCGGAGGGGAACCAGTAGCCGTCGACCACCACCAGCCGGCCGCCGGGCGCGAGCCACTGGAACATGCGCTTCAGCACCTCGTCCCGCTCCGGTATGTGCTTGAGCACGGACCGGGCGTGGATGACATCGAACGACCCCGGCGCGAAATCGTCCTCCCGCATGTCGAAGGAGCGCACCCGGAGGTTGGGCGCGTACGCCTCGTCGAGATAGCGCGGGTCGATGTCGGCGGCGGTGACCGTGCCCTGGGGGAAGCGGTCGGCCAGCCAGTACGAGACGGAGCCCGCGCCCGCCGCCAGGTCCAGGCAGCGCGGCGCCGGGCCGGCCGGCAGCGCCGCCAGCGCGTCGGTGCTCACCGGGTCCAGGGCCTGCTGGAGCAGGCTGAGCCGCTCCCGCTCCTCGGGGATGTCCTTGTTGAGGACGCCGGTGCCGTAAGGGTCGTGCTTCATGACGCTCCTTCTCTCCCGCCCGGCCCGGCGTCCGGCACGGGGCCGGGCAGGGCTGGGCGGAGGCGGTGTACGGGGGTGGGAGGGGGTGCTCGGGGCAGCGGGCGGTCGCGGCGGAGCGCGGGGAGGCGCGGGGGAGCGCGGGTCCGCCCGGGGGCCGGTGCTACGCGGGGGCCGGCCCGGGGCCTGTGCCGATGCGACACTCCAGGGCGGTGATGCCCCAGCTGAATCCCATGCCGCTGGTGGCGAGCAGAATCAGCTCGCCGCGGCGCAGCCGGTTCTCGTCCATCAGGCCACGCAGCGCGATCATGGTGTCGGCGCTGCCCATGTGGCCGAGGCGGTGGTAGTTGAAGACGCTCCGCTCCGGCGGGATGCCGACCGCTGTCAGCAGCCGCTCATGCATCGACTTGTCCCCCTGATTGATCAGGAAGTGATCGATGTCCTCGACTTTTCGGCCGAGGAAGGTCAGGGTCTCATCGATGAGCGAGGTGAACTGATCCACATAGGTCTGGGCCAGTCCCGGGCGGTGCTTCTCCCGCTGGATGACGACCCGGTCGGGACGCCGTTCGCCCCGGTAGTAGTCGGACCAGGAGGGGTCGGTGCGCATCCGGGAGTGCAGCACGGAGAACGCGGGACTGTTCCCGGAGAGCAGCACCGCCGCCACCGAGTCCCCGAAGTTGAAGAGCGCCTTCGCGTCCGGGTCGCCGTAGTCGACCATCCTGCTGAGGCGGTCGCCCATGAGCACCAGCACATGGTCGACGCGCCCCAGCAGGATCTCGTCGACGCCGGCCCTGATCGCGGTCATGCCCGCGTTGCAGAAGTTGGCGATCTCGAAGCAGTGGGCATCGCCGATGCCGAGTTCATGGGCCACCTTGGCCGCGGGGGACCAGAACGGGGTGTCCCACTCCCCGGAGCCCGCGTAGATCACCTGCTGGATGTCACCCGGCTCCAGCGCGGAGCGCCGCAGCAGGCGCCGTCCCGCCCGTACCGCCAGTTCCCAGGAGGTCTCCCGGTCGCCGAGGGCGGGAAAGGACTCGCTGTGGGTGATCTCCAGGATGTCCCCGAGCGCGACCCCGGAGGTGCGGGACGCCTCGGTCATGCTCACCCGCGCGTCGGGGAAGACGATGTCTATGTCGGCTATGCCCGCCACGGTCAGCCCTGGGCGATGCTGACGCGGTGCACCGTCCGGGGGACACCGGCGGCGACATCCGTGGCCGCGTGCAGAGTGGTCTGGGTCTTCCAGACGATGAGGTCGTTCTGCGTCCAGCGGTGGGTGTACACATGCGCCTCGTCCTGGATCAGGCCGTCCACCACCTCGAAGAAGGCCTGGTTCTCGTTGGCGTCGAACCCGACGACCGAGTCCATGTACTCCGGGGCCCCGTACAGGTACTCGCGCTGAGTGAAGCCGTCCTTGGCGACGAGCGGGTGCTCCACCCGGGGGTGCTCGATGTCGATCCACGCCCGGAACTCGGCCGCGGAGAGCCCCACGTGCTCGTCGCGGATGCGCAGCCGCTTGGCGACGGTGTGCACGCCGTTGCGCCCCGCGATCCGGGCCTTCCACTCGTCGGGCAGCCGGTTGTAGACGTCCACCGCGCTGGCGAACAGGGTGTGGCCGGTGGTGCTGGGGACATTGACCCCGTGGAGCATCGTGTACTCCGCCGGGTCGGCGACGAAGGACGAGTCCTGGTGCCAGAAGTTCCCGACCCGGGCGACACCGATGGGCTTGTCGTCTCTTCGCTCGTTCGAGGAGATCATGATCTCGGGAACGTCCGGGTGCCGGTACTTCTGGATCACGAACGGCACCGGCTTCCCCAGCCGTCTCGCGAGATCGACCTGCTGCTGGGGGGTTATGCCGAAGCCGCGGATCACGACGAGTTCCCGCTGGTTGACCGCGTTCACAAAGGCATCCAGGACCTCCCGCACGGCGAGGTCCGTGTAGCTGATGCCCGTTATCTCCGCGCCGATGAAGGGAGTGATCTCGGTGATCTTCACAATGAACTCCTTTACGTGTCAGGCGTTGTCGAGGCAGTCCCGCAGTGCGGAAGCGAATCCTTCGATCTGCTCGTCGGTCCGGTACGGCGGGACCGTGACCCGCAGCCGCTCGGTGCCGAGCGGAACGGAGGGGAAGTTGATGGGCTGGACGTAGATGCGGTGCTTCTCCAGCAGCAGATTGGTGACCCTGAGGGTCCGCTCGCTGCCGGGGACCATCACCGGGATGATGTGGTGCACGGAGTCGAGGAAGGGGATGTCCACCGCCCGTAACTCCGCCTTCATCCGCAGCGATCTCTCGGTGAGCCGCCGGCGCAGCCCGTCGTCGGCCTGCACCAGATCGAGGCCCTTGAGCGTGGCGTCCATGCACGCCTGCGGCAGCGAGGTGGTGAAGATGAAGCCGGGCGCGTGCGAGCGGATGAAGTCCATGGCGGTGTCGGGCCCCGCGACATACCCGCCGACCGTGCCGAGCGCCTTGCCGAAGACCCCCTGCACAAAGGTCGGCCGGCTCTCCCCGATCGCCTCGCAGAGCCCGGCCCCGGTCGGCCCCATCGCCCCGATGGCATGGGTCTCGTCCAGATAGGTGAAGGCGTTGTACTTCTCCGCCAGATCGCAGATCGCCGAGACGGGGGAGATGTCCGCGTCCATGGAGTAGACGGACTCGAACACGATCAGCTTCGGCTGGTCCGGGTCGCAGGCCGCGAGCCGGGCCTCCAGGGCCGCCAGATCGTTGTGCGGGAAGATGTACTTCTCGCACTTGGCCCGGCGGATGCCCTCGATGAGGGAGCGGTGGTTGTTCTCGTCGGAGAGGGCGATGATGCCGGGGATCTCGGAGAGCAGCACGCTCAGCGACTCGAAGTTCGCCACATAGCCGCTGGAGAAGACGAGCGCCCGCTCCTTGCCGTGCCAGCGGGCCAGCCGTCTCTCCAGTTCGGCGTGGGTGGTGCTGGTCCCGGCGATGTTCCGGGACCCGCCCATGCTGGTGCCGTGCAGTGCGGTGGACTCCATCTGGGTCCGTATCAGGTCCGGATGCTGGCTCAGACCCAGATAGTCGTTGGTGCACCAGACTTCGATCTCCTGGCCGTGGTGCAGGGTCTGGCCCGGACTGGTGGACATGTGCGCGGTGGGGAAGTAACTCCGGTACAGCCCCTTGCTCTTCATCAGTTCCAGCCGTTCGCTGAAACGGGAGAACGCCGGCTGCTGCTTTTCCGTCGTGGGACTTGCGGTCATATTCTGCTCCTTTGGTCCGTCCTCAGGGTGAGAATGCTTGACAGCAGTGCGGAACATGGTCGGGATGGGCGCCGGCCGGGGACGGGGCCCGCCCGGCGGCGGGCCGCCGGCGCGGCGGGTCTACTGCTGCGGGGTGGCGGCCGGAGCCATGCCCCCCGCGGGCGCCGGGCCGGCCGCCGCCGCGGCGTCCCGCCGGTCGTGCTTCTTCTCCAGCGCGCTGGAGACCAGGGTGAGGGCCAGGGCGAGCGCCGCGAGCGCCGCGCCGACCCAGTTGTGCGAGGTGTAGCCGAAGTCCGCGTCGATGACGACTCCGCCGAGATAGGCGCCCACCGCGATGCCGACGTTCGACGCGGAGACGGTGACCACCGCGGCGAGGGTGGGTGCCCCCTCCGCCTTGCTGATGACCCGGGTCATCAGACCGGGGACGGTGGCGAAGCCGGCCGCCCCGATCAGCACCAGGGTGACCGCCGCCGCGGGCTTGGAGTGCGCGGTCAGGGCGAAGGCCCCGATCGCGAGGGTCAGCACCAGGAGCGCCACGGTGAGCGTGCGCATCAGCGCCTTGTCCGCGTACCGGCCGCCGATGGTGTTGCCCGCCACCAGACCCACGCCGAAGAGGACGAGCAGGGGGGCGATGGCCTTGGAGGAGTACCCGGTCACCTCGGTGAGCATGGGCGCCACATAGGTGAAGGAGGTGAAGAGCGCGCCGAGGCTGAAGGCGGTCATCGCCAGCCCCAGGAGCACCTGGGGCCGCCGGAAGACGCCGATCTCCCGGCGCAGGGTGGCGTCCTTCACTCCGGGCTGCTGGGGGAGCAGCGCCATGATGCCCACGAAGCCGACGACGCCGATCCCGACGAGCATCCAGAAGGTGGAGCGCCAGCCGAGGCTCTGCCCCACCCAGGTGCCGAGCGGCGCACCCACGACATTGGCGATGGCGCCGCCGGCGAACACCATGGAGACGGCGCGCGCCTTCTTCGAGGACTCCACCAGATCGGCGGCGACCACGGAGGCGAGCCCGAGGAAGGAGCCGTGGCAGGTCGCGGTCACGATGCGGCCGGCCATGAGGCTCTCGTAGCCGGGGGAGAGCGCGGACACCAGATTGCCCGCGATGAAGATGGCCATCAGGCCGAGGAGAAAGGCCTTCCTCGGCAGCCGGATACCTCCGGCCACCAGCAGGGGGCCGCCGATGACGACGCCCAGCGCATATCCGGAGATGAGATATCCCGCGCTGGATACCGACACACCGAGGTCGTCGGATACGTCGGATAACAGGCCCATGATGACGAACTCGGTGGTGCCGATCCCGAATGCACTCAGTGTGAGTGCGACAAGTGCCAGCGGCATTCGCAATACCCTCTTCGTTCTGCGTGGGACAACACGGAGCGGCCCGGTCGGGGAACCGGAGCGCCGTGGAGATGACTGCGCCGTGCGGAAGGAGGGGTGGCGGCCAGTCAGCTGGCCGGGCACTACCCCCAACTGGAGCGACTGGCACGCACGTTGAACGCGCCTGAACCGTTAGCCCGAGAGATTACAAACAGGCAATTCTGCTTGTCAACGCGACGGATCGCCGATCGCGAGGAGATAAGGGAGGTTCCATGTCCTGGTTTGTGGCATAAATACCGCTTGGCGGGCCACAGGAAGGGCTTACCGCGTTCGAATGTCCTTGGAACATACAGGCAAACCTGTATGTTCCCTGAGCCTGAAGAGGCCCAGCGGGGCGCCCGGGGTGTCAAGAGCCCGGAGCGAGAGGAGTGCAGAGGAGCGCAGCAGGAGAGGAGACGGGGGTGCGGACCGCAGAGAGTGAGGGTCCGTCAGTCCGAGAGGCCCGGCTCGCCGCAGGGCTCCAGCCGCGTCGTCAGACGCGTCAGCAGCCCGGGTGTGGCGATCCCGGGCAACAGACATCGCCACATCACCGACACCCGGTGCATCAGGTCCTTGCGCTCGGTGTTCAGCTGCGACATGAGATGGACCCCGGTGAATGCGGCGATAATGAGCTGGGAGGTGTCCTCCGGGTCGGCGCCCGGAATCAATTCGCCCCGGGATTCCGCGTCACGCACAATATTCCGGACCACATCGGCGGACTGCTGGTACGCGAGTTTCTTTCCCTCCGAGAAGGATGTCTGCTCCACCGTCAGCCGGACGCTCGCCTGGAGCAGTGGATCGTCCTGCAGTTCCCGCGCATAGGACAGGGTCAGATCGATGATGGACTGGAGCCTGATGGTGCGCTCGGGCGCCACCATGGCCTCCGCCTGGGTCGCCACCAGCGCGTCGGCGATGGCTTCCTTCGAGGGGAAGTGATGGTAGAGAGCGCCCCTGGTCAGTCCGGTCTTCGCGAGTATCGCGGTGGTACTGGCACCCTCGTACCCGTTCTCGGCGAAGACATCGGCCGCCGCCTCCAGGATCAGACGCCGTGTCCGCATCCCGCGTTCCTGCAGTGCCATCGCCGCTCCCCGGACTTGTCGACGAACGAAACAGTCCAGTCTGGTTCTCGGCCCGTGTTCCGGTCCGCGTCCGGCCGGTCGGTCCCCAGGACAACTCGCGTTCGAACTGAACCCTGATTATGACACCCCGACTTCAGGGAGAGGGTGCACCTCCATCAAACCTTCATCGTGAACGCGCGTCGAGGGAACAGCCCGGATAGGCGCTGAGTGACAAGCCGAGAGGCAAGCCGAGTGACAAGGGGATTCCGGTGGGCTTCCGCTGTGCTTCCGGCGCGCCTCCGGCGCGCTTCCCTTCCGCCTTCTCAGCGCTCCCCCGCGTTGACGAGCAGCGACTGCCCGGTGATCGCGCGCGCCCGGTCGGACGCGAGAAAGACGGCGGCCTCCGCCACATCCCCGTCCGACGCGAGATCGGGAAGGGCCATCCGCCCGGTCAGCCGGCCGAGCACCTCGCTCTCCGGCACCCCCTCGGCGCGGGCCGAGGCCCGGACGTACGCCTGGACCGGCGGCCCCCACATCCACCCGGGCACCACCGTGTTCACCCGGATGCGGTCCGGGCCCAGCTCCCGGGCCAGGGAGAGCATCGCCGAGGTGAGCGCCCCCTTGGAGGCCGCGTAGGCGGTCTGCCGCACATGTGAGGGCGCCGCCACCGCCGACTGCGTACCGATGATGACGACCGCGCCCCCGCGCTCCCGCAGCGCCGGCAGACAGGCCCGGGTCATCCGCAGCGTCCCCAGCAGATTCACCTCCACCACCTCCCGCCAGACAGCGAAGTCGGCGTCCGCGAGACCGCCGAAGCAGGTGTCCCGGGCCGCGACATGGATCACCGCGTCGATCCGCCCGAACCGCTCGACGGCCAGGTGGGCGAGCGCCTCGCACTGCGCCTCGTCGGTGATGTCGGTCGCCCGGTGGGCGGTCCGCTCCCCGCCGGGGTCCAGCTCCCCCGCGGTGGCGGCGAGATGGCGCTCCGTGCGCGCCCCGAGCACCGCCCGGCCCCCGTCCCGGAGGACGGCCCCGGCGATCCGGCGCCCCAGCCCCGCTCCGACGCCCGACACGACGACGGTTCTGCCCCGCAACAGCATCCGGATGCCTCCCCGGCCCTGGCACTTGATCTGACGGTCCGTCAGAGTAGGTCTGTCCATCCGGGAGGGGAAGAGGGAGAAGAGGGAAGGGAGCGGCGGGACATGAGCGAGAACGCCCGGGACGCCTACGGGGAGCTGGCGGCCGTCGGACCGTACGGGGCGGGCCCCGGCCACGCCCTGATCACCCTGGTCGAGCCGCACCCCGGCCACGAGCACGCGTACAACCGCTGGTACGAGGACGACCACTTCTACGCGGGCGCCATGGCCATGCCCTGGATACAGGCCGGA
This sequence comes from Streptomyces sp. NPDC001985, assembly GCF_040296845.1. Lineage (NCBI taxonomy): Bacteria > Bacillati > Actinomycetota > Actinomycetes > Kitasatosporales > Streptomycetaceae > Streptomyces > Streptomyces sp. NPDC001985. The sequence goes on along the minus strand of NZ_JBEOYB010000011.1, from coordinate 72,790 downwards.
CGGCGCTGGGTCGCCACCCGCGAACTCCGGAGTCTGCGCTACCCCGGGCACTCCGCCGTCGCGGACCCGGTCACCGCCGGCTGCTATCTCTCCGTCTACTGGATCACCGAGGGCCGGTACGGCGACCACATGCGCTGGACCGTCGCCATCAACAGGCGGCTCAACCGGGACGGCCGCGTCCACCACGCCCGTACCCATGTCCTCACCGCCTTCCACGACCACGCGGCCACCGTCTACCGCGACGGAGCGGCCGGCCCGCGCGACATGCACGCGCTGGACCATCCGTACGCGGGTCTGGTCCTCCAGGTCGTCGACACGGACGGGCCGCGCCGGCGGGCGGAGCTTCTCGCCTGGCTGCGGGAGGGGCATCTGCCCCGGCGGCTCCGGGGCTCGGCCGCGCCCCTGGTGACCGTCTTCGCGCCCACCCCGCTGCCGGAGGACCGGATGGCCCATGTGCGACAGGTGGAGGGCGTCGGCACCCGGCTGACGCTGCTCTGGTTCCTGGAGGAGGACCCCGCGCGGATCTGGGACCCGTTCTTCACCGGGCTCGGCGCGGAGGTCGCGGATGCGGGGCTGGGGCGGGTGGAACTGATGGCGCCCTTCATCCCGACCGTCCCGGGCACCGACCGCTATGTCGACCAACTGCGGTGAGCCGCCGCCCCGCTTCGGGCGCCCGGACACGGCGGAGCCCCCTCGGCCGGGACGGCGGACCAGTCGAGAGGGCTCTGTCAGGTGGTGCTGCGCCGGTTGCGCGCTGCCGAGCGGGGCTCAGCCGAGGTCGAAAGCGCCCCGCCCGGTCGTGGCCACGAACGTGTTCCACGAGCCGGGGACGAAGGTGATGGCCGGGCCGCCCGGAACCTTGGAGTCCCGCACCGAGATCGATTCGGCGACGGGGGACTTGACCTCGACGCAAGCACCGTTGCCCCCGGAGTACGAGGATTTCGTCCAGGTCTCCGTGGCTCCCTGAATGATTGCCATTTCTGCTCCGCTTTCAGCGAGTGATGTGATTGCGCCAACGTTTTTGTTGGTGCCAGGGACGCTACTCGCCACAGCCGACCCGCGAGGCGCCCGTTCACTCGGTCGGATGGCATATTCCACTGTCTCTTCCCTTGCGCGGTGACGGGGGTGTACCTTGCCGTCCCGCATGGCCGCCCTGAAGGACCTCTCAGGGCTTGGTGTACCGCTTCGCGATGTTCTCGATGAAGACCCGGGTCTGTTCCACATTCAGCGCCTGGGCGCGCAGATGCTCGTACATCACGCTGTACTTGTGCACATCGTTGGCCTTCTCCAGATAGAGATCACTGGTGACGCCCTCGATGTAGACGACACTGGAATCCGTCGCGTCGGGGAACTCCAGAATCGCGTACTGCCCGTTGATTCCCGGGTGCGCTCCCATGTCGAACGGCAGCACCTGCACCGTGACATGCGGAAGCTGCGACAGCTCGATCAGATACTCCAGCTGCTCCCGCATCAACTGCTTCCCGCCGACGACCCGGTGCAGCGCGGCCTCGTCGATCACCGCCCAGAGCCGCAGCGGCTGCTCGGCCGCCTTGACCCGGTCCTGGCGGCGCATCCGCACCCCGACCCGCTTGTCGATGTCGGCGGCGCCGCTCTCCGGGAGCGCCCCCGAGATCAGCGCCTCGGCGTAGGGCCGGGTCTGGAGAAGACCGGGCACCACCTGGGGCTCGTACACCCGCAGACTCGCCGCGTCGGTCTCCAGACCGATGTAGACGCTGTACGGAATGTCGCCGAACGCGTGCCACCAGCCCTGCTGGCGGGAGTCCTTGGCCATTTGCATCAGCGAGTCGACGATACGGTGGTCGTCGACCTCGTACACCCCGCAGAGATCGCGCACATCGCGCTGGCTGATGGAACGCCGCCCGTTCTCCAGCCGGCTGATCTTCGACTGGGACACCAGAAGGCGCTCCGCCACCTCTTCGGCCGTCATGCCCTTGAGCTCGCGGAGCCTGCGCAGCTCCAGGCCCAATCGGCGTCGCCTGACGGTGGGATTGACATTGGACGCCACGGAAACTGCACCTCCGAATGCGTAGCTCAGCGTATCTACTGCTCAGCAGACTGCCACCAGATGGCACATGCGCGCTGCAAAATCGCCACACGGGACGCGTTCACGGGACGGACGCGAGGGTGTTCCGCCACGCGGGGTCGCACGTGGTCGTGGACGGTCGTACGTGTGCTCGTGCGCGGGGCCCGCGCACGGGAACGCGCGGGGGAACGCACGGGAACGCGCGGGGCAGTCGGATGGCTGCCCCGCGCGTCATGTGCCGGTGGTTCCCGCGTGCCGGTGTGGCGGTCCCGCCCGCACGGCTCGTGCTGTTCGGTGCCGGTGTCCGGTGCCGTCGGGTGGTGCTGGTCGGTGCTGGTCGGTGCTTTTCTGCGCTGTCTCAGTGCGCGGCGACGCGGTCCATGCTGCCGCGGCGCGGTTGCATCGGCACGGCCGCCTGACGGCTGCCGGTCGCTGCGGAGGGATTGCGGCGCGGCTGCGCGGCCACACCGTTCTGGACGTCCATCACGGCATGCGCCACGAGTCCGCCCATGGGGTCGTGTCTGATGAGATCCCGCAGCCGGGACCGTGAGGAGCGACCCTCATTGCCCGGATACAGATGCTTGCCGAGTCCGACCGCGTGGGCCAGCGCGGCGAGCGCCGCGGTCCGCGGGTCCGGCGGGACGCCGGTGCGGATCGCGCTGTCCAGCCGGGCTCTGATGTCCCGGCTGATCGCCGTCTCCGTCGCCTGGTAGCGCGTCGTCGGCAGCACTCCGCACATCTGGCCCGCCACGGCATGCACCATGCCGCACCGCTCCAGATGCGCGAGATAGATCTGGCGCAACCCCAGCCGGGGCCCGCCGATCCAGTGGACGGCCCGGACCGGACTGCCGCGTCTGCGCAGCAGTTCCAGTGCGGAGTCCAATGTCGGATCTCCGGTCGGCCGTGGCATCACCACGGCGATACGATCCCCGTCTGGGGCTATCCGTCCTGCCAGAGCCAGCTCCACTAGCTGGGCTCCGGCCAGGCCGAGGTCGAGCGACTGCGGCTGCGCTGTGGTACCCGTGGCCGGGTCCAGAGCGAGCAGCAGAAGCTCCTCCGGAATAGTTCTGCGGCTCCTGCCCATCCATGCCTCCCCGCGTGGATGAATGACAGGGTGACCCCTCTCACATTGGTCTGTCGAGAGTGCCTGTGTGGTTTGTATGGGAACCGTTAGGTATGTCGTTCTCGTCTATACGCGGGGGCCGTGCTCTCACACAGGACACTGATAGATGGTTCGGACAACACGGGCCGCCGATATCCGGCGTCCCGGAGTGCGCTCGTATGGCAGCGGCGCATGACTCATGGAGGAGGCACGGTGGCGGGCGAGTCCCCCGACAGGTCGGAGCAGCGGAAGTCGTCGGGGGAGACGGCTCAGGGCGAGCGCGATCCGCGCCCGGCCCCGCTCGACCGGGCGGGGTCATCGGGTGGGGACCGGCCGACGGCGGTTGTCGGCCGCACGGAGGCGAAGCCGGACACGGACACGGACAGGGAGCCGGAGGCGAAGCCGGACACCGAGTCGGTGAAGGCGGAGCCGGAGCCGGAAGCGGATACGGATACGGGGGCGGCCCCGGACCGGGGCGGCGAGCCCGGCACCGAGACCGGCTCGGCCGCGAACGACAAGCGGCTGAGGTCGGCCGTGGCCGCGTGGGTGGCGTCCGCCGAGGACGCCGAGGACGACGAGGACGCCGAGAAGGGCGGGTCGGACGGGGAGCCGGGCGCCTCGGACCCGGCCGGGGAGACGGCCGCGCTGCCGGAGACGGCGGCAGAGGAAACGGCACTGCTGCCGGAGGTGAGGCCGGAGCCCCCGGAGCCCGAGTCGGAGCCCGAGCCCGATTCGGAGCCGGAGTCCGAGCCGAGGGAGGAAGCCGGGAAGCCGGGGGCCGGTGACGAGGCGGACCCCGGCGAGGCGGACGAGACCTCCGGCCCTGCCCCGGTCCCTGCCCCGGTCCCGGTCCCGGTCCCGGTCGCGAACGAGGACGCGGACGCGGGTGGCGCCGAGGAGGGCGCCAAGGGCGAGAGCGGGGACGACCCGGACGGCTCCGGGGTCTCCGGGGCAGCCGGGGAGACCAGGACACCCGGGGCTCCCGGGAAGCCCGGGAAGCCGGAGGCGTCCAAGGCTTCGGAGGAGCCCGAGGCACCCGGGGCTTCCGGGAAGCCCGGGAAGCTCAAGGCTTCGGAGGAACCCGAGGAACCCGAGGCGCCCGGGGCCCCCAAGGCATCCGGGCCGCCCGCGGCGGCCAAGACCTCCGCCGGCGGCGAGGACGCCCCCGCCGAGGACCACCCCACCGCCGTCTTCGGCGCCCTCCGGCGGCCCGCCCCCGCCGACGACAGCCCCACCACCGCGCTCAAGATCCCCCCGCCCCCCCGCCGCGAGACCAACCCCGCGCCCGCCGCCTCCCCGGCCGAGCGGCCCAGCACCTTCGTACCGCTGCGCCGGGACGACGACGTACGGACCCCGTCCTGGAGCAGGAACGACACAGCGGGCACCACGGCGGCCAAGGCCGCCACCGCGACGGCGGAGGCCCCCGAGGCCACCGCCCCGGCGGCGGAGCGCGCGCCGGCCGACGCTCCCGCGGGCTTCACCGGGGACGAGCGGACCAGCCAGCAGCCGCTGCCGCCGCAGCAGCCGCCGCTCGATCTGCTCGCCCAGCTCACGAACACCCCGGACACCCCGGTGCGCACCGCGCTGCGCCGGGTCAAGATCTGGACGCCGCTCGTCCTGCTGCTGCTCGTGGTCTTCGCGGTCGCACAGGTGCTGCGCCCGCTCCCGGAGCCGGTGCTGACGCTCACCGCCGACCCCGCCTACACCTTCAAGGGCGGCAGGCTCGCCCTCCCGCTGCCCGGCGAGGGCCAGGGCGCGGTGGCGATCGAGGGCGTCGGGACCATGGCGACGTACGGCGCGCAGAAGCCCGCGCCCATCGCGAGCGTCACCAAGGCGATGACCGCCTATGTGATCCTCAAGGAGCGCCCCATCACCGGCAAGCAGGTGGGCCCGGGGATCACCATCGACCGCCGGGCGGACGAGGAGTACGAGAAGGGCCTCAACATCGAGTCGGTCGAGCCGGTGGAGGAGGGCCAGGAGTACACCCAGCGCGAGATGCTGGAAATGCTCATGGTCGCCTCCGCCAACAATGTGGCCCGGCTGCTCGCCCGCTGGGAGTCCGGCTCCGAGAAGGCATTCGTCCAGAAGATGAATGACGCCGCCAGGGACCTCGGGATGAAGGACACCGTCTACACCGACCCGAGCGGATTGAAGGAGTCCACCACCTCGACCCCGCTGGACCAGCTGAAGCTGGCCCAGGCGGCGATGGAGAACGACGTCTTCGCGGATATCGTCAACCAGCCCCAGGTGGAGATCAAGACGCTCGGCAAGACGATCTACAACAGCAATGGCCTGGCCCTGCTCAAGGACGGTGTCGGCGGCATCAAGACCGGTTCGTCCACCCCGGCGGGCGGCAATCTGCTCTGGTCGGCCAATGCCCGGGTCGACGGGAAGATCCACCGCATCGTCGGTATCACCATGGGAATCCAGGACGCCGAGGATCTGAAGGCCAAGCAGAAGCTCGCGGTCAGCAGCAGCATCCGGGTGATCGAGGCGGCGCAGGAGGCCGCCGGCTCCGCCACGGTGATCCGGAAGGGCGATGTCGTCGGCCGGGTCGACGACGGCCTCGGCGGTCAGGTCCCGGTGATCGCCACCGAGGACCTGAAGGCGGTCGGCTGGAACGGCCACCGGGTCGAGATCACTCTCGGCAGCGGTGACCGGCCGGTGCCCGGCACCGGCGCGGCCGGCGACCGGGTCGGCACGGTCTCGATCGGCTCCGGCGCGGGGAAGGCGTCCGTGCCGGTCGCGCTCCAGCGGGACATGGCGGAGCCCGGCTTCATGGAGAAGCTGACCCGGGTGGGCTGATCCCCGCCCCTGCCGTCTCCCGCCGCCCACCGCCGCGCGCCCCGCACCGGGCCGCACCGGCGCACCGGTCTCCCCGGCCGGGTGTCCGCACCCGGCCGGGCCATCCGTATCACCAGGGCGTCCCCCGGCCGGGGGACGCCCTCGTGTTAGCGTCCCGGAGCAACTGTCCGCGCCGGGGCGGCGTCCTACGGAGAGCACCGCCACCGCCCGCCGCCGCCCCGGGCGGCGCACCGCAGAGGGCAAGAGGTCCCCAGGGACGGACATACACACCAGCACCGCGAGATCGTGACAACAGCACACGGACGGGGAGACGGGGAGAGTCGCAGTGAGTACCGCTGAGCCGGTCCGGACGGACGGCCACAGCACCGGCACAGGGCCACCGGAACGGGACCGCGACCAGGTCCCCGACCAGGACCGGGAGCAGGACGAGGACCGGAACCGGACGAGGGAAGTCCTCGCCGACGCCTGGGACCGGCTGAGCCGCCGCCCCGTGCTGGTCACGGCCGTGGTCGCCGCGTTCGTGCATCTGCTCTGGTTTCTCTTCGTCGCCCACAGCGGTGGTGACATCGCGGCCCAGGACGCCTGGACCGAGTTCGTCGGCCGCCACCCCGACTCGGCGTACAACCTCGCCTGGTACGGAGGGACGCACCCGGTCTCCTACAGCGTGGTCTCGCCGTATCTGATGTCGGTGATAGGCGTCCGGCCGACCATGATGGCCGCCGGCACGCTCTCGGCCGTGCTGACCGCGCTGATCCTGGTCCGGCTGCGCGCCGTGCGCAATCCGCTGGCCTGCTCGCTCGCCGGGGTCTTCGCCTTTCTCTGCAACGCGCTCTCGGGCCGTGTGACCTTCGGCCTCGGCATGATGTTCGCGGTCGGCGCGGTCGCCACCGTCTTCTGCTGGCCCCACCGCTGGCGGTACAAGCGCTGGGCGAAGGCCGCCGTCGCCATCCCGCTCGCGGCGCTCGCCACCGCCGCCAGCCCGGTCGCCGGGCTCTTCCTCGGTGTGGTGGCCGCCGCGCTCTTCCTCAACGGGCGCCGGCCCGGTGCGTATGTGATCGGTCTGCCCCCGGTCGCGGTCGTGGCGCTCTCGTCCTGGCTCTTCCCCTTCTCGGGTACGCAGCCGATGTCGCTGGCCTCCACCTCGCTGCCCTTCGTCTTCGGGGCCGCGGTCTTCCTCCTCGTACCGAAGGAGTGGCGCACCGTCCGGGTCGCCGCCGCCGTCTACTCGTTCGGCACCCTGCTGACCTGGGCGATCGACTCCCAGATCGGCTCGAATGTGTCCCGGATGCCGATGCTCTTCGCGGGTGTGGCGCTGCTGGCGGCCCTGCCGTACACCGCCGCGCGCTCCCGGAAGTGGATCGCGCTGATCGTCGCCTTCGCCGGGCTGAACGTCTGGATCGGCTACAAGGCCGTGGACGACGTCGTCCGTACCGCCCCGACCGCCTCCTGGACGTTCGAGCTGGCCCCGCTGGTCGACAAGCTCCAGGACGTCGGGGCCGAGCGCGGCCGGGTCGAGGTCGTCCCCGCGAGCAGCCACCGGGAGGCGTCCGCGCTCGCTCCGCACTTCCATCTGGCACGCGGCTGGCTCCGCCAGGCCGACATGGAGCGCAACCCGATCTTCTACGACAAGGAGAACCCGCTCAGCGCGGCGGACTACCGGGCCTGGCTGGACCGCTGGGCCGTCCACTACCTCGTCCTGCCGAACGGCTCCCCCGACGTCGGGGCCAGGGAGGAGGCGGAGCTGATCAAGACCGGGCTGCCCTATCTGGACCGGATCTGGGCCGACCCGAACTGGCAGCTCTACGCCGTGAAGAACCCGACGCCGCTCGCCGAGCGGCCGGGCGCGGTGGAGGAGGCGAGCCAGAACGAGGTGCGGATCAAGGTGGAGAAGCCGGGCCGGGTGCTGCTCCGGGTGCCCTACTCGCCCTGGCTGGGCCTGGTCGACGAGAACGGCGACAAGGTGCGGGGCCCGGAGGAGACCGAGGAGTCCAAGCAGCGGCCGGACGGCGAGCCGAAGTCCTTCGCGAACCTCAACGGCTGTCTGAACAAGACGGAGGAGGACGCGGAGGGCGGCGAGTGGACGGAGCTGGTCGCGCCCCGGGCGGGTGTCTACCGGCTCTCGGCCCCGTACGACTTCTCGCGCGGCACCCCCTGTCCCGAGGAGCTGCGGCCCTAGGTCGTCTCTTTCGGATCGGGCCGGGTCGGTGTGCGCGGTGGTCCGGTGCCGGGGCTCGCGAGCCCCGGCAAGATCCGAAGGAGACGGCCCAGGGTCTTCCGGCGGCCTCCGTCCGGCGGCGACGGGCCTCTGTTCGACGGCCGAGGGGCTTCCGGCCTGAGGCCTCGACCCGGCGCGCCTCCACCCGACCCGCCTCCACCCGACGGGCCTCCGTCCGAAGGGCGTCCGTCCGGCGGCCCGAGGGCCCGGCGGCCCGGAAATCTCCGGACCGCCGGGCCCTTCGGCGTACTGCCACCGCCCTCCACGCCCGTTCTCCGGGCCCCCGGGGGACGGAGCGGGCGGGCGCGGGCGGGGCTACTCCGACCGCAGCCCGTCCGGGCGCATCAGCCGCCAGAGCGCCGGCATGCTCAGCAGGGTGATCAGCCCGATCAGGGCCGCCCCCACCCCGACGATCGGCAGGAACACCCACCAGTCGGCCACCGGCTCGCCCACCATCAGCAGCAGCACCCGGCCCAGCGCGATCCCGCCGGCGACCGCGAGCGCGAGCCCCAGCGCGATCGGTACCGCCGTCTGCCAGAGCACCGACCAGCTCAGGGTGGAACGGCGCGTACCGAAGGCGACCAGCACCGCCAGCAGCCGCTTCCGGTCACGGAGCTGCTCCAGTGTGGAGACCAGCAGCGACACCGCGATCAGCGTCATGGTCGCGGTCACCCCCACCATCAGCCCGGTGCGGATGTCGGCGAACTGGCTGTCCGTCTCGGTCCCGTGGAGCGCGCGGACGTCCGTCAGCGGATCGAGCGCCGCCACCGCGTTACGGGCGTGCTCGGCCGCGTTCGGTACGTCCGGGTCCAGCCGGATCATCGCCCTGGCCAGCGGATTGGCGAGCCTGGACTCGTCGATGGCGCCCGGGGTGGCCAGCACTCCGCCCGTCCGCTCGCCCATCGGGTTGAACACGCTGTCCACCGGGATGGCGGAGGCGGGGACGCGCCACAGCTCCCGCTGGTCGTCGCCCCTCGCGGGGAGCGCGACCCGCTCGCCCGGCTTCGGCTGGTAGGGGTACCCCTGGTAACCGCCCTTGCGGACGAGGAAGACATCGCCGTCCTCGCAGGCCGACAGCTTCGCCAGCTCCCGCAGGGAGGAGCAGTCCCCCACGGTGAGCCCGGTGAAGACGGGGGAGGGCTCGTCCTTGAGCCCGGGGCCCGGCCGGTCGAGGTGCGACTCGGTCAGGCTGATCACCCGGGTGACCCCCTCGGCCTCGGCGTACTCCGCCATCCGGGCGCGGCCCTCGGCACCGTCGCGCACATCCGCCCGGGCCTCCAGCTGGGCCCGCTCGGTGTCCATTCCGGTGGTCTGGGTGAAATCGCTCTGCACGGAGCTGAAGAGCATCTGGAGCGCGATGGCACCGGCCGCGGCGACCACGATGCCGCTGATCGCGCGGGCCGCCACACCACTGCTCAGCTGGAGCCGGCGGATCGCCAGCTGCCAGGAGACCGGGCCGCCGTCCAGCCGGTTGACGACCGCCTCCACCAGCCAGGGCAGCAGCGAGGTGATTCCGCCGAGCACCAGCACCGCGCCCGCGGCGATCTGGAAGGTGTCGATGGCGATGCTGCCCATGGTGATCTGGCCCGCCTGCGCCAGCAGCAGCAGAAGACCGACGACCGGGGCGAGCAGCCGCCACCAGAGCTTGCGGACGCGCGGCGCGGCGTTCCGTACCACCCCGAGCGGCTCGACCGAGACCCCGCGCATGGAGAAGAGGGTCACGACCACCGCCGACAGGGGAACGGCGGTGGCGATCACGGCCACGAGCAGCGGGTTCGGCGAGATGTCGGAGGAGAACGCGGTGACGTCCAGGATCGTCACCCCGCTCGCGAACTGCCGCAGGAGCGCGAACAGCCCCACCCCGACGAGCAGCCCCAGCAGGGCGCCGCAGAGGGACTCGCCGGCCGCGACCCGGTTGGTCATCGCCCGGTCGGCACCGACCAGCCGCAGCGCGGCGAGCCGGCGGTCGCGCTGCTCGCCGCCGAAGCGGGCGGCGGTGGCGATGAAGACCCCCACCGGCAGCAGCAGCGCCACACAGCCGATCAGGACGATCAGCAGCAGCACCCCGTTGAGCGGTTCGCTGAACATGGGGCGGCCGAAGTCGCTCGCGCGGCCGGTGGCCTGCTCGTCGGTGAGCTGTGCGCTGCCCGCGTAGTACCTCAGCTCGCCCGGACCCAGCAGTCCCGAGTCCTCGATGGTGGCGGTGATCCGATAGGGGAATCGTTCCTTCAGCAGCTCGCCCCGGGGGGAGGCGAGCAGCTCGGCGAGGGCGGGGGAGGCGGCCATCTCGCCGGGCCCCGGCAGCTCGTCCACCCCGGGGGGCACCGCGGTCGGCCCGTCGCCGTCGGGCCGGAAGACGATGCCGGTGACGCTCTCGTCGTGGTACTCGGTCAGGGTGAGGGCATAGCGGAACGATTCATCGGACCGCCGGGTGTCCCCCTGGGTGTCGACCGTGCGGGCCTCCTCGCGGGAGTCGCGGCTCGCCAGGACGTGGGGAACGGCCGCGGCGACGAGCAGCAGGGCGACCCCCAGTCCGACTCCGAGGCCGGTGAAGGCGGTGCGGACCCAGCCGCGCCGGCCGCCGGTGACGGCGAACCGGAGTCCGAGGACCAGGTCCCGTGCCCAGCCGCGGAGGCCGGGCCGGGGCGGGCGCGTGCGGGCCGGGGTGGTGGCGCCGCTTCGGGCCTCGGCGCGCGGGGGTGCTGTCCGGGAGCTCATACCGCCCCCGCCATGTCCCGCACCGTGCCGTCGCGCACGACGACCTCGCGGTCGGAGTAGGCGGCCACCCGGGCCTCGTGCGTCACCAGGACGACCGCGGTGCCGCTCTCCCGCGAGGCGTCGGTGAGCAGCCGCATCACCCGTTCCCCGTTGAGGGAGTCGAGCGCCCCGGTCGGCTCGTCGGCGAAGAGCACCCGGGGCGAGGTGACCAGCGCCCGGGCGACGGCGACCCGCTGCCCCTGCCCGCCGGAGACCTCTCCCGGCCGCTTGCCGCCGACATCGGCGACCTCCAGCCGCTCCAGCCACTCCCGGGCCGCCGCGTGCGCGGCCTTCCGCTTGGTCCCGGCGAGCCGCAGCGGCAGCGCGACATTCTCCGTACAGCTCAGTTCGGGCACGAGCTGCCCGAACTGGAAGACGAACCCGAACTCCGTGCGCCGCAGGGCGCTGCGCTCGGCGTCCGGCATCGACGCCATCTCCCGCCCGCCGTAGGTGATCGACCCCGAGTCCGGCCGGATGATCCCGGCCAGACAGTGCAGCAGCGTGGACTTCCCGGACCCGGAGGGCCCCATGATGGCGACGACCTCCCCGGCCCGCACATCGAGGGAGGCGCCGTCGAGTGCGGGAGTGGGCCCGAAGGCCTTGCGCAGATCGTGCGCGGAGAGAAGGGAACCGGGGTACGCGCTCACGCGCCGACCTCCTTAGCGAGCCGGTCCAGACGCGCGGCTGTCAGCTCCAGCCAGCGCAGATCGGCTTCCATGTGGAACAGGGCGTGGTCACAGATGAGCTGATCGGCGAGGTCCCCGCCGCGCTTGCGGTCGGTGAGGATGCGCATCATCCGCAGATGCTCGGCCCGCTGGGTGTCCAGCAGTCCGGCGGCACTCCGCCCGGTGAGCAGCGCGAGGACGACCTTGGTGTAGAGCGTCGACTGGAGATACGGCTCGGGCTTCTCCGGCTGCGCGAGCCACCGCCCGACATCGGTGATCCCGGCCTGAGTGATCGCGTACCGCTTCCGCTCGGGCCCGTTCCCCGCCTCCACCCCGTCGACCTCGACGAGGCCGTCCCGCAGCAGCCGGGACATGGTCGAGTAGATCTGCCCGTAGTGGAGGGGCCGGTCGTGGCCGAACTTCTCATCGAAGGCCCGCTTGAGGTCATAGCCGTGGCGGGGGCCGGACTCCAGGAGTCCGAGCAGAGTGTGACCTATGGACATGGGGATGACTATACATAGTGGGTATACATGGTGTGTATAGATACTCTCCAGGGCACTCGTCGGGCGTCCCTCAGGACCTTCCGGGGCCACTCCGCGCCAGGAACGACAAAGGCCCCACTCCAGCAGGAGCAGGGCCAAGGTGCGGGCTCGTCGGAGGTATTTCTAGCCTTCTTCATGCAGGTTGGGGCCGTCGGTTGGATCGTGCCCGGAATCCTCTGAGCCGGCCGCATCAGTCTCGTCGCCATGGATGCCCCGGCGAAGGTTCTGCACATCGGTCTGCAGATTCAGCAGTGCCTCACGCAGGCTGTCCAGTTCCCCGACCTCGATCAGAGGTGGCCAGCTACCCGACTGGGAGTCGAGTTCCAGCAGTTGATCCAGCGAGTCGCGGGCCGTCGCCAGTCCCTGGCGCAGAATGCGGCGATGCTCCACCGCGCGCTGAGCCGCCGGCCGCAAATCCTCAGCGGGCGACTGCTCGGCGCCGGGTGACGGGAGGGGGGACACCTCACTGTTAGGAGATTCGCTGCCGCTCTCCGCCTGGTCCTGGTCTTGAGAAGGAGTGGCGGAGACCGGCCAGGGAGCGCGCCGGGCATGGTGTGCCTTGTAGGCCTCCTGTGCACGTTTCTCGTCGGAGGTCCAGACCACGTCCCACTGGGCCAGGGGCACCGGCAGGCCGGCCTCATTGCGGGCGATCTTGTCCGGCTCGCTGAGATCGACCTTGAAGTGAACGTAGGCGATCGCCTCGTCCTCCTCGTGCTCCCTCTTGATGAACTGGCGGAGGGTCACCGCGTTCTGGGGAAGCTGATCAGCCCGGAATCGATTGGCTGCCAGCGCGAGGGTCCACAGCCCCGGGACGTTGTCGTGCTGAGCCAGATCCTCAATGATCTGGCTCACGTCGGCGCGGAAGGGGACACCGCCCTTGTCCTTGGAGGCCATGAGTGCGGAACCGACGTTGCGCGTCAGCTGCTTGTCGGCGATGAGCGCGATCCCGCCCGCCACGGCGAGTGTGCAACGAGCGTGGGTGTCGCCGGCCAGAGCGGGCGCGATCAGGGTGCTGAAGTCATCTGTCGCGATCGGCTCCCACTCCTTGGTGACCTCCGAGGTGAGAACACCACCATTGCGCCAGGCATTACGCGCCTGGGCAGAAACGGCCTTCTTGTGACTGCGCCAGGGGAGGTCGATGATGGGACCGAGCAGTTCGGCGAACCCTTTGTGGCCCATGCGCTTGCCACCCTTGATCGCCTTCGCCTGGTCCTTGAGCTGCTCAAGCAGTTCGGGCCGGGTCAGCGCGTGGACCAGATAGACACCGCGCCACAGGGCGTTGCCGGGAATTTTGTCATCGCCGAACTCCTGGGGAAAGTCTTCGGGACTGATCCGGCCCACGGCCAGGCCGTAGATGGCCTGGAGACTCTCCTGGTCCACCATGGCGTCACCTTGGTGGATCACCCGCTTGAGGGCGCGGGTGATCACCTCGACATTCTGAGCTGCGGTTTCCCACTGCATGAACTCCACATGCACCGAGGCAAGGATCGAGCGCATCGCATCGTCGAAGACGTCCTCTGGCGCGAGCAGGTGGCCGAGGTGGGCTTCGGCCCCGACGGCGATCTGGGCGGGCACGACATAGGTCTGGGCAATCTGGATCGCCCGCATACCCGGTTCCGGGCCTGATGTCTCTCTGGCGAATTCCTCAGCCAGAGACTTGCGCCAGCTCTCACGGCTCTCCGCGAGCCGCTGCGGCAGGCCTTCAGAGGGGGACGTCCTGCCCTTGCCGAAGAGGGCGTCCATCGCGAGACTGGCCGTCTCTGCGGCCCCGCTGTCCGGGCCGGCCAGGACGCTCCAGGCGCTCGCCAGCCGAGTGATCCCGTCCCGCACCGTGAGGGCGTGGAACGGCTCTGTGTCGTCCTCGAAGGTGAACTCGACAGGGTGGACGATGAGGTTGCGGGTCACCTTTCGGGCCAGGATGGACGTGGTGTAGTTGTTGAGCGCGAGGGTGCTGTTGAACGTCTGCCAGACGTGGTTCCGAAGGTGTTCCAGGTCCTTGTACCGATATTGGACCACCGCGCGAGGTCGTCCGTTCTCGGCTGTCCCCATCACGTGTGGATCCGGGACTTCCATCACCTCCATCCCGGTGCGGGGCTGGATGCCCGGGAACAGCTCGCTCAGCCATACTCGGGTGACGGCCGACCGAAGGGTCGCGCCCTCGACGTTCTCCTCCATGAGGAGCCCGACCGGATCCTCCGCGGTCGGGCTGAGCTGTCGGGCCAGGCTGGCCGGTGTGGTCGTGGCACGTGCCACGGCCTGCCAGGCACCGTCGGGCAGAGAGGTGATCGGGTTGGCCAGACCCGCTGTCACGACCTTGGAGCGGTCGGCCTCGGTGGACGGGGCGGGCAGACTGCGCTCGACGTTGGAGATCAGGATCTTCTCGGATCGCCAGGGCACTGTCATGGATTGGGGAAAGGGCTGGGGCATTGTGCCTCCGTCAAGGGCGGGTTCGTGTGGGAAGCTGGGCGCGCGGTCCTGGCCCGGGTGTCCGGGGTGCCAGGTCCGCCGCCGGGCCCTCGGTCATGTCGCCGGGGCCCGGCCTCTCTGGGCGCTCGTCACAGAGCGATCGGGCCTTCGGCCGCCGGGAGCAGCTCGGCGAACCAGCCCTTCATGAAATCTCTTCTGGTGTGTCCGACCACAGACTGGAAAGCGGTGTAGGCGACGAAGTCCGCTGCCTGGAGCAGGTGTTTCCCGCGGGCCGGAGCGAAGAAGGGGTCCTCGATGATGTGCCGATCGCTGTGCGGCAATCGGCGGTGTGCCTCCCGCAGGGTGTGTTCTGTGCCATTGCCGTCGACACAGAGCATTGCGAAGCTGTCGACAGTCCTGTGGCGGCGGTTCAGTTCCATGACGAGAGCCGTGTACAGCTCCTCACGGGTCGCGCCGGCGCGGTAGGCGGCACCGGCGGTGACCCCCGGCATCGCCGCAACAGTCCTGAGTCCGCGCTGGATTACATTCCGGAACCTGGTCTTCTCCGCATCTGTCGGCCCACGCCCGGGGATCGTGTGCAGCGGCCGGCCCCGCCCGCCAGCGAGATTCACCGCGTGCAGCGTGTCGTCGGCCTGGATGTTCAGGTCGGGGTCCGCGTGCAATTCGCCACGGAGTGCCTTCCACATCCTCTCGGCGTCGCGCCACGCGCGTACGTCGACCCGTAGCCACCCGGCGACCGCCATCCTGGAATCGCCCGAGTCGTCCAGGTAGTAGAGGCTGACGGGGGAGTCTTCGCGAGTTGTGGAACCTGAGGGGTCGGCGCCCCCACCAGGTTGATTTGCATATGCAATCCGTCTGGATGGGAGACCCTGGGGATTGTCGTCCGAGCTGGGGAACGGTGGTGCACTCCCTTCTCTGTCACTAATTCTCATGTGCCGCCCTCTGGTGTGCCGCATCTCTCGCCGGAGAGCCTCTGGCGCAACCTCGGGCCCGCATGTCGCGAGACTCTCGCGGCACGTCGACTCAGGCTAGACGATTGATAAGTAGACAGTCTGACGAATATGTCTACTGAGGCGGAGTTGGCTGAATGTTGTCGCCTCTCATGTGAGGTATTTCCTGGCATCAGGAAATTTGTCCCGCATCCCGGCGATTGGACTTGTGTCCAGCTTGTCCAATGCTGCGACAATTGCGGCTATGCGGATCGCCTGTCCAAGCGGGGAATCTTTCCTGATGACGAACACCGACTCGTTCTCCGAGGTTGGCAGCCGTCTGGGGAGGGTGACCATCCCCTGCCGGTCGAGGGCGGCCGCGATTTCCTCGCAGAGCTCCAGACTGAGTCGTGCCCGACTTGGCGCCGCGTACCCCTTGATGAAGCGCATCGATACGCGCGTGATGCCGTCGTTCACTTCCAGCGCGTTTGCTATAACAGTGAAGTCCATAAATAGGTACTCTACTGAGTTATCTTCCTCAAGATCAATGCTCTCTGGTGGCTCAACGGTGGGCGCACCGCCGGGGTGCGCTCAGCGGTTGGGGGAGGGGGGCTGCGGCCTGGCGGCCTGACCGTACAGCGGCCCGCTGCCAGGATCAGCACGATTTGGCCTATTTGTCATTCAAGTAGGTGCTTACGCCCGGAATGTTCGGGGAGGTTATTTGTGCACCGTCTGAGGTGTGGCCATTGGAAAGATGCAGAGATTTGAGGTTCTTGAATCGCGCGAAGGTGTTCTCGTCGGAAGGGATAGCGCGAGTGTAAATTCTTGGGTGCGTCAATGACGGAGGTGCGCTGTGAAGGCTCGTGAGTCCGGTGTTCACGTCGTGCCGATGGAGCATCGGGTACTCAAGTCGGGTCATGTCTGGCCAGATTCTGAAATCCTGGAGGCGGGCCCTGGTGATTCCCGGGAAGCTGGACACGTATCAGATCAGATGGGTAATTCGGGTCAGTGGACTCAGGTCGGCGTCATGGCTGGGGTCGGTGAACTGGGTGAACCTGAGCTTGGGAAGCAGGCGCAAGGTGTTCGGGTCCAAGCCGTCGAAGTGGGATGGTTTCAGCCAGTCGAGCTCTTTGAGCTCACCGATAGTCGACGCTTCCCTTGTTGGGTCGTTGGTGAACAGTGTGAGTCGGCGCAGCCCTGGATGATTTCGGAGGACGGATGGATCGCCAACCTCCAGCGGATTACTCACCCACAGCTGTTTCAGAGGAGGTAGCTCCGCGAGAAAATCAAGATTCTTTACTCTGAAAGCTATGTGAAGGTCTGTCAGAGTGTGCAACCGGCTGCCGCGTGCTGCCCGGAATGGCTGAGTGAGATTATGCGTCCCGACTATGGAAATCGGGACAGAATGTCACTGACGTGGATGTCTGCGTCGAAGTAATCCCATGCTCTGATGAGTTCCGCGACAACAGCTTTCTCGTCTCCTGCGTAACCCGCCAGCACGCGCAAGGACCCCTCGCCCCCGATCAGTGCCACGGTTCGTACCGTCTGTGCTGCCGCCCGTTCGGCAAGCCGGTTCAGGGTCCGCGGTAGCCAACGCAGCAGTCCGGGCCCCACCCCGCCAGCACGGGCGGATCAGTCTGCGGTCTGGCCGGCAGCAGCTTGGCCACGACCCCGTCCAGACGGCTCGCGAGCCGGTCCGAGACAGAGGGAAGCGTTTTCTGGCACTCTGCCGCCAGCAGTCGCAGGGCCCGCCCGTGGCGGGGCTCCTCCTAGGTGCGGTCGAGAACGCCGCCGAGCAGCTCCTCGCATTGGCGTGTTGGCATGACCCACCGCCATGATGATCGTCTTCCGCCACAGCGGCCGGACTCCGCCCGCCCTGCAGCAGAACTCGAGAGGAATCGCTCAGCGCGGCCTCGACACCGATACCGGAGTTCTCGTGTCCGGCTTCTTCCCCGAAAGCTCATATCCGGCCTGAGCAGTGGCAGGGACCGGGCAGTGCGCCGGCGCTTACCGTCATCTCCTGTGGCCCGCAGGCGATGTACGTGACCGAGAGCCGTACGCGTGGTGCGGTCAGCTGCTCGGATGTTCGTCGGAACAGCTCCACTTCGTCGAGGTCTCTGCTGACCAGCTCCAGATATCTGCGGCGGAGGGCCGTGTCGGGGTCCGCACCATCCGGAGCGAACAGCGTGCTCCGGCAGGCGTTCCGGGGCACGCCACCTTGGCGCCGAGCGTGGCGGCCCGGGACAGCAGTTCCCAGGCCGCCCGTTCCTCGAAGACCGGCAGGCTGCGCACGATGCGGACGTAGTACTCGATGCACTTCCCCCGCCTGGTCGTGCCTGGGTTTCTTGTGGCTGCCGTACTGGCTGGACAAGGTCATCAAGCCGCGGCGGAAGCTCAGTACGTACGACAAGTACGAGGCTCATGTCCGTCTCTACCTGATACCGATGATCGGCACCAAGCGTCCGGAATCGTTGAGCGTCGCCGATGTGCGGCGCTTCCTCGTCCGTCTGGAGAACAAGACGGCCGCGGCGACGGCAAAGGAATTACACCGGGTTCTTCGAACGGTGCTCACCGCGGCCTGCCGGGAAGAACTTGTCACCCGCAACGTGGCCCAGTCTCGTGGAGCCGCCTCGCCCCAGGGCGCGGGAGCTGACCCTCTGGACACTCGACTTCCTCGCCGCGGCCCGGAAGGACCCGCTCTACGCCGCCTTCGTCCCCGCCATCACCCTGGGGGTCCGACGTGGTGAGATCACCGGTCTGCCCTGGACGGACGTGGACTTGGAGGGCGCGCGTCCCCATGCCCGCCAAGTGCATGGCTCCGCTGCGCCGACACGGATGCGGCAGGCGGACGCGCGGGATCGCGCGGGGGGAGAAGCGGCAGGAACAGGGCCACGTATACACGCACGTCGTGCAGGACACCCAGCGGGAAGCCATGAGCCACATGGACCGGCTGTTCAGGCGGCGTCCCGTCCGGGAGTGATCAGAGGCCTTGATGTCAAAGGCCCCGGACCATGATCGGTCCGGGGCCTTTTGCCTGGTGCCCCCGGCAGGATTCGAACCTGCGACACCCGCTTTAGGAGAGCGGTGCTCTATCCCCTGAGCTACGAAGGCGCTGCCCGACAGTGTAGCGGGTCGCCGCTCCCCGGCCGAAGGGGTTGATCATGGGCCGGGGCGGCGGAAGGGGGACCGGGCCCCGGGGGTGTCCGTAGCCTGGGTGGGCCGGGATGGGCAGGGTGTGAGGGAAGGGGTGCGGGTGGTGCAGGGACGGCGTGGGGGGAGTGGGCTCGATGGGGTCGGCGGGCCGTTCGAGGTCGTGCGGGGGGAGAGCGGCGGGCTGGAGTATGTGCGGGGGCCCCGGACGCTCAAGGAATTCGTCGAGGCTGCCTGGGGGCTCGGTGACCGGATGTTCCTCGTCGGAGAGAGCGCCCGCTACACCTACCGGGAGTTCTTCGCCGCCGCCTGCGCCCTCGCGCGGCGCCTCGACGAGGAGTACGGGCTGCGCCCCGGCGACCGGGCCGCGATCGCGATGCGCAACCACCCCGAGTGGCAGATCGCCTTCTGGGGAGTCCAGTTGGCCGGGCTGGTCGCCGTGCCGCTCAACGCCTGGTGGACCGAGGAGGAGCTGACGCACGCCCTCGACGACTGCACCCCCGGGGTGCTCCTCGTCGACGGCGAACGGCTGCCCCGGGTCGACCGGTGGCGCGGGCGGACCGGGGCGCGGGTGGTGCTCTTCCACGGCGCGGGGCACCCGGGCGGCGCCGGGGTGGAGCGGTACGACGACTTCGGCGCACCCGACCCCCACGGCGCGCCGCCCGCCGTCGATGTGCGGCCCGAGGACGACGCCACGATCATCTACACGTCCGGGACCACCGGGCGCCCCAAGGGCGCCGTCGCCACCCAGCTCGCGCAGGCGGGGGCCGCGCAGCACCCCCGGTTCCACGCGGCCGTCGCCGCCCTCGCGCGCGGGGAGCTGCCGGGGCAGGGGCCCGCGCCCGTGGTGCTGATGACGTTCCCCTTCTTCCACGTCGCCGCGTTCACCACGCTCTACTCGGCGATGGCCGCCGGCGGCACCCTCGTCCTGATGCGGAAGTGGGACGCCGATCACGCCCTCGCGCTCATCGGGGAGCACCGCGTCACCCATTACTCCGGAGTGCCCACCACCGCGCTCCAGCTGCTGGACGCCGCCGAGCGCCGGGGCGACGGCCTCGGGACGCTCGGGCACCTCAGCACCGGCGGGGCCGCCGCGCCCGCCGCGCTCGTCGGGCGGCTGACCGCGCGCCACGGCCGGCGGATCGACCCCCGCAACGGGTACGGCCTCACCGAGACCAGTGGCGGGGTCCTGGCCAGTTCCGGGGACGCCTACCGGGCGGACCCGGGCAGTGTGGGGCGGCCCGCGCCGGCCGTGGAGGTGCGGATCGCCGGGGCGGACGGCCGGGAGCTGCCCGAGGGGGAGACCGGTGAGCTGTGGCTGCGCGGCCAGTCGCTCGTACGCGGGTACTGGCGCGACGAGCGGGCCACCGCCGAGGCCTTCCGGGACGGCTGGTTCCGCACCGGTGACCTCGCGGTCCTGCGGGACGGGCGGGTCGGCATCGTGGACCGGATCAAGGACGTGGTCATCCGCGGGGGTGAGAACGTCCACTGCGCCGAGGTCGAGTCCGTGCTCCACGACCACCCGGAGGTCGAGGACGCCGCCGTGCTCGGGGTGCCCCACCCCCTCCTCGGTGAGGAGGTCGCCGCCGTGGTGCGGCTGCGGCCGGGCGCCGGGGTGGGTGCCGACGCGCTGCGGGCGTACGCGGCCGGGCGGCTCGCCGCCTTCAAGGTGCCCTCGCTGGTCGTGCTGGGCGATGTGCCCCGCAGTCCGACGGGGAAGATCCTCAAGCGGGAGCTGAGGAGGGGGATCGCCGGGGAGGGCTGAGCCCCGGTGGTGCCGCACGTGCCGTGCGTACTGGCCCGGTGCCCCCTGCGAGGCGCGGGCGCGGGTGCGGGTGCGCCCCGCAGCGTGTGCATGGACCCCGGACCCCGGGCCTCGGACCCCCCCGGACCCCGGACCCCGGCCCCCGGACCCCGGACCCGGGCGCGGGGTACCTGGCGCGGGGGCACCTGGCGACGGGTCGCCGGCGGCCTCCCCGCGCCTCAGGAGCGGGTCACCCGCACCCGGTACCCCTCCCCCTCCTTCCGCACCACCGTGATCGCGATTCCGCTCTTCCTGTCCGTGAAGGTCTGCCCCGGCCGGTACGGCGCGTCCGACAGCTCCGCGTGGACATTCGGCCGCCGGGTGCAGCCGCCGCTGTCCTTCTTGCTGTCGGCGACAGTGACCGGTCCCTGCCCGGTGTCCACATCGCCCTGGACGCGGTAGATCAGCACGCCCGGCCGGCAGATGGCCTCGTCGTTCCCCGCCCGGGTCCGCACCTCGATCGCGTAACCGGAGTCCTCGCTCACCGGAACGACCGTCATCTTCGCCCCGCCGGCGGTGGCGAGCGGGGTCAGGGTGTACTCGGCGCTGCCGGGGGCCGGTGCGCAGCTGATCTGGCCCGGGTCCAGCCAGCCCAGCTTCCACTTGTGCCAGCCCAGCAGGTCGTTGTTGGCCCCCCAGTCCTCGGACATGATGTCCCAGTGGCCGACCGTGCCGCCGCCCTCGGCGGTGTAGAGGTCGGGCAGCCCGAAGACATGGCCGTTCTCATGGGGCAGCACCCGGAAGCCGGTCTCGGCGTACGACCCCGAACCGTCGTCCTGGCGGCTGTAGACGAAGGACGTGTTGGCGAGCGGCACCCCGTCGGCGGTCGGCGCCTCGGGGTTGCCGGAGAAGGTCACCGAGAGCACGGTGTCCAGCGCCGACGGTCCGGCGTTGGGGGTGACGAGCACGTTGACCAGGTCGTACGCGGCGAAGTCCACCTGCGGGTCGGCGACCGTGACCAGGTCCTCGACGAGTTTGCGGTAGCCGGGCTCATAGGGAGAGCCGCGCTCTATTCCGTACGCCTCGAAGGGCAGGGGCATCCTCAGCCAGTCGGTGACCGGCGCGTGCGGCCGATAGCTGAGCCGGCCGTACGAACTGGTTCTGAACCACTCCGTGGTCTGCGGGAAGAACTCCGCCAGCCGGTCCAGCGCCTTCCCCTCGCCCTCCGCGTCCGAGAAGTCGATCATCAGATTGAGGGCGCGGACCTCGCCGGTGGAGCGGGAGTAGCCGGCCGGGGTGGGTATGCCCTCCGACATCTGGACGCCCAGGGCGGCGGGGATGCGGCAGGGGCCGAGCCCCGTCGCCTCGGCGGCGACCGGTCCGGCCGATGCCTTGGTGGGGGCGGAGAGTTCCGCGCCGGCCTTGGTCAGGCCGGCGAGGGAGAGCGCCGTGAGGACGGCGACACAGCCGATACGGCGGCCCCGGCGGACCCGGTCGCCCGTCCCGGCTATGCGGCCCGTCCGGCCCGTCTGGTCTATCCGGTCCGTCCGGTCCGTCCGGCGTATCCCGTGCGGCCGGCGTATCCGGTGGCGTGGGTACCGCATACAGCCGCCTTCGGGTCCCCGGCAGCAGGCCGGTCCCTGGCTGCGCTCTGTCAGATCAGCCTGTGACGGGTGGGGGTGGAGCGCGCGCGGGGTGAGCCGTTCGAGGGGCCCCGGACCGGCGATCCGGGGCCGGAGGCCCTCCCTCCGCGAGGGCTTCCCTTACGGACGGGCGGGTGACACGAGTCACAGCAGGGTGAGAAATAACCGGGGAGCCCTTCCCCGTTTGCACTCGTGTCGCCGCTAAACGGGGAGCAGTTCCCCGTTTGGGTGATGTTCATCAGACGCCGACGCAGAGCGAGAGGGGGTGGCGCCCATGGGCCCCGCCGGGACGGACACAGCGGGCACGGGCACGGCCGGTACGGACATGATCGGTACGGGCGCAGCCGGGGCGGGCAGGGTCGGTGCGGGCACGCGCGACGGCGCGGCGGACGCCCACGACAGCGGAACGCCCGCCCGCGACAGCGGGGCGCGCACCTACGACAGCGGGGCGCGCAAGCGCGCCGGCGCGCCCCCCACCGGGCCGCACCGGGCGTGCGACGCCGTGGCCCGCCACGTCCCCCGCCCCCGCGCCGACGCCCTCCGCAACCGCGAGCGGATCGTGGGCGCGGCCCGTGAGATGTTCGTCGAGTTCGGGCCCGGCGTCCCCCTGGACGACATCGCCCGCCGCGCCGGCATCGGCAACGCCACCCTCTACCGGCACTTCGCCGACCGCACCGCGCTGATCCACGAGGTCGTGCTCTCCGTCCTGTCCCGCACCGCCCGGCTCGCCGAGGAGGCGATGGGCGAGGAGCCCGACTCCTTCGACGCGGTGCGCCGCTTCGTCCATGGCGCCGCCGAGGAGCGCATCGGGGCCCTCTGCCCTCTGCTCTCCGGCGCGTTCGACAGCGGCCCTCCCGAACTCGACGCCGGACGTGAGCGGCTGGAGCGGGCGATGGTGGAGCTGATCGAGCGGGCGCAGGCCGCAGGCCGGATGCGTACCGATGTCGCCCTCGGCGATCTGATGGTCGCGCTCTCCCAGCTCTCCCGGCCGCTTCCGGGCACCGAGTGCCTGGACATGGCCAGGTTCGTGCACCGCCATCTCCAGCTCTTCCTGGACGGTCTGGAGGCCCCCGCGCGCTCCGAACTCCCCGGCAGGGCGGCGACCATCGAGGATCTGCGAGCTCCCATGACCGACTGACGACGCACGGGCGGCGCACCCACGGCGTACGCGCTCCGTACCGGCGGGTCGGTACCGGAGCACCGCCGGGCGCGGTGCGACACGGCCCCCCGGCGCGGAGTTCGGACCACCGCGCCATCCCGCCCCCGGCGCAGCCTCCCGGCCCCGCCCCCTGACACCCGCCTCCCCGGCACTCGCCTCCCGGCGCGCGGCCTCCGTGGCACCCCGACAGCTTCAGCAATCTTTTGACCGTTTCCGCACCCCTAGGTGGCCTGACCCATGCCAAAAACAGCCAATACCTCTCTTCCTGATACCGCCGGCACCATGGACCCCCGGCGCTGGAAGGCCCTGATCTTCATCGCGCTGGCCCAGCTGATGGTGGTGCTCGACGCGACCATCGTGAACATCGCGCTGCCCACCGCCCAGCAGGATCTGGGCATATCCGACGGCAACCGGCAGTGGGTCATCACGGCCTACGCCCTCGCCTTCGGCGGACTGCTGCTCTTCGGTGGCCGGATCGCCGACATCTGGGGGCGCCGGCGCACCTTCATCGTCGGTCTGATCGGCTTCGCCGTGGCCTCCGCGCTCGGCGGCGCCGCCACCACCGAGGCCATGATGCTCGGCGCCCGAGGGCTCCAGGGCGCCTTCGGCGCACTGCTCGCGCCCGCCGCGCTCTCCCTGCTCGCGGTGATGTTCACCGACGCCAAGGAGCGCGCCAAGGCGTTCGGCATCTACGGCGCCATCGCCGGTGGCGGCGGCGCGGTCGGACTGCTCCTGGGCGGCTTCCTCACCGAGTACCTGAACTGGCGCTGGACCTTCTACGTCAACATCCCGTTCGCGATCGCCGCCGCCGTCGGCGCGTACGTGGTGATCCGCGAGCCGGCGGGTGCGCGCAACCGGTCCCCGCTCGACATCCCCGGTGTCGTCCTCTCCACCCTCGGTCTGGTGGCGCTGGTCTACGGCTTCACCCGCGCCGAGCACTCGGGCTGGTCGGACGGTCTGACGGTGGGCATGTTCGTCGCCTCCGTGGTGCTGCTGGCCGCGTTCGTCGTCACCGAGGCGAAGGTCAAGGCCCCGCTGCTGCCGCTGCGCGTCCTCACCGAGCGCAACCGGGGCGGTGTCTATCTCTCGCTGGGCCTCGCCGTCATCGCGATGTTCGGGCTCTTCCTCTTCCTGACGTTCTACCTCCAGGTCGTCCGCGGGTACTCGCCGGTGAAGACCGGCTTCGCCTTCATGCCGATGGTCGTGGGCATGATCGTGGGTTCCACCCAGATCGGCACCCGGCTGATGACCCGCGTCCCGCCCCGGCTGCTGATGGCGCCCGGCTTCCTGCTCGCGGCGACCGGCATGCTGCTGCTGACCCAGCTCGACCTGAACAGCTCGTACGCCGGTCTGATCATGCCCGCGCAGCTGCTGCTCGGCCTCGGCATGGGTACGGCGTTCATGCCGGCGATGTCCCTGGCCACCTACGGGGTGGACCCGGCCGACTCCGGTGTCGCCTCCGCGATGGTCAACACCTCGCAGCAGGTCGGCGGCGCGGTCGGCACGGCGCTGCTGAACACGATCGCGGCCTCGGCCACCACCTCGTACGTCAGCGCGCGGGCCGCCGGCGCGACCGACCCCCGGCTGCTGGAGATGCAGGGGATGGTGCACGGCTTCACCTCCGCCATCTGGTGGGCGGTCGGCATCCTGGTGGTCTCGGCGGCGATCGCTTTCGCCCTCATCACCAGTGGCCGCCCCAACATGGGCGCGCCGTCCGGTTCGGGTGACGGCGCCGAGGACGAGGTCAGGGTGCCGGTCATCGCGCACTGACGTCGCGGGGCCGGGACGGACACCCCGTCACCGACACGGAAGGGCCCCGCCCGGATCGCTCACCGATCCGGGCGGCGCCCTTCCGCTTGTGCCACCAGGCCCCACCGGGCGCCGTGGTCGCCCGAGAGGAGCGCCTCACCACGCGCCGCGGCGCTCCGGCGCGGCCCCACCGCGCACCGCGGCGTTCCGGCGCGGCCCCACCGCGCGCCGGGGCCGCCGCCGCTACCGCAGCCAGGGCAGGTCGGCGCCGGAGTCCTGCGGCTGGAGCCCCTCCGCCACGATCCGCATGATCTCGCCGAGCTGCCCCACCTGCTCCGGCGACAGCCGGTCGAACATCGCCTGCCGCACCGCCTCCACATGGCCCGGAGCGGCCCGCCTCAGCACCTCGAAGCCCTCGTCCGTCAGGACGGCGTTCTGACCGCGCTTGTCGGACGAGCACTCCTCGCGCCGCACCCAGCCGCTCCGCTCCAGCCGGGCCACGGCGTGCGAGAGCCGGGAGCGGGTGATCTTGGCGTCGATGGCCAGCTCGGTCATCCGCTTGCGGCGCTGCGGGGCCTGGGAGAGCTGCACCAGCAGCCCGTAGTAGACGTGCGGCATGCCGGCGTCACGCTGCAACTGGCGGTCGAGATGGTCGTCGAAGAGGGTGGTGGCGTGGAGATACGCGCGCCAGACGCGCTGTTCGTCGTCGGTGAGCCAGCGCTGCGGGAGCCCGTCCGCGCCGGGGGACGCCGCCGTCGCTGCCGTCGTCATCTCTTCCACGGTCATGCCCTCCACTCTACGACCACTTCTTGAAAGTTGAACTACATGGTCGTAGGCTGAGGGCACAGCTTGAAGTTTCAAGCAAAGATCGGAGCCATCGCCATGACCGCCACCCCCGCCGGGCGGATGCCCGCCCTCTACCTCTCCCATGGTGCTCCGCCCCTCGCCGACGACCCCCTCTGGCCGGGTCAGCTCGCCGCCTGGTCGGCCGGACTGCCGCGCCCCACGGCGATCCTGATGGTCTCCGCCCACTGGGAGGAGGCCCCGCTGGCGCTCGGCGCGACCGTGACGGTGCCGCTGGTGTACGACTTCTGGGGCTTCCCGGAGCACTACTACACCGTGCGGTACGCGGCCCCGGGCGCCCCGAGGCTCGCCGAGGACGTGCGGGCGATGCTGCGCGGCCCCGGCCGGCCCGTCCAGGACATCCCCGACCGAGGCCTCGACCACGGCGCGTACGTACCGCTGGTGGAGATGTTCCCGGAGGCTGACATTCCGGTACTCCAGATCTCCCTGCCCACCCTCGATCCGGGGAAACTGCTGGAGATCGGGCGGCGGCTGGCCCCGCTGCGCGACGAGGGCGTCCTCATCGTCGGCAGCGGCTTCTTCACCCACAACCTGGCGGCGCTGCGGCACTCCGGCGTCCCCGGCTGGTCGGCCGAGTTCGACGACTGGGGGCAGCGGGCGCTGGCGGCGGGAGACGTGGACGCGCTGCTGGACTTCGAGCACAAGTCCCCCGCCGGACGACTGGCCCATCCGCGCACCGAGCACTTCGCACCTCTCTTCGTCACGATGGGGGCCGCCGAGGGTGAGCCGGAGAGCGGGCGGAGCGTGATCGACGGCTTCTGGATGGGGCTGGCGAAGCGCTCGGTGCAGTTCGGCTGAGCGCCGTCCGCGCGGGGGCGGGGAGGCTCAGGTCAGCAGCGGCGGATTCCACTCGATGGCGCCCACGGCCGCGGTCAGCGCCAGGCTGTCGCCGACATCGAGCGCGGTGTCCGCGAACTTGATGGTGTGGTCGTCGCCGTGCGCCGCCGCCCGCTCGAACACCTCCTCCGCCGTCGCGTCGGTCAGGGTGTACGGACGCGGATCGGCCGTGCTGTACGCGGCGGTGACCCCCGCGCTCGCGGCCCAGGCGGCGCCGAGGCTGGGCAGCCACAGCTCGCGGGGGAGCGCGGGCAGGGTCCGCAGTACGGCGTTGGGCGCGGTCGCCGCGTGCACCAGCATCACCGGGTCGGCGTGGCCATGGGCGGCGTAGCGCCGGGTGGAGGCGGCCACCAGCTCCCGCAGCCGGTCACGGGCGTCCTCCGGGCCGGTGACGCCCAGCGGCCAGCCGGGGAGGGCGGTCAGCTGGGCGAACCGGTCCCCGATCCCGCCGGACTGGTCGGGGACGGCGGGGACCGCGTCCAGCGCGGCCGCGGCGCCGGGCGGGGCGCCGAGCGTCCGCACCTCCGGCAGCGGCAGATGCCGGGCGGTCCAGTACCCGAGGGCCTGCGCCAGCTCACCGACCCGGGGGGCGGTCTCCTCGCCGCTCAGCAGGGTGCGCACGGCGTGGCCCACCCGGATCGCGGGATGGGTCGCGCTGCCCGCGATGCCCGGCAGCAGCCGGGGCCACCACTCGGTCAGCACCTCCCGCCAGGGGCGCTCGGTGGTCTCCCGCTCGAAGTGGACGATCCAGTCGGCCACCCGGCCCGGGTCGCCCAGCGCCTCGCGCCAGTTCTCCGGGGTCACCGGGTTGCCGCCGCGCGGCATCTCCTCCAGCCGCTCGCTGTAGCGGTCGAACCAGCGGTGCACGCCCGCCGCCTGGCCGTGGCGCACGAGCGCCTCCACGGCCATCGGGGCGTGATTGCTCAGGAAGCCGTAGAACTCGGGACCGGAGGTGTGGATGCGCTCCAGCGCCTCGTCCAGGGTTCCGCTGGTGTCCTGGGCCGGGGCTCCGGTGGTGTCCTGGGCCGGGGTTCCGGTGGTGTCCTGGGCCGGGGCTCCGGGGGCGTGCCGTGCCGGGGTGCCGGTGGGGGCGGGCGCTGCGGGGAAGGTGCCGGTGGTCTCCATGGCCCGACCGTAGGCGCGGTCCGTGAGGCTCCGTAACGGGCTGGAGTCCTACACCTGAGGTCCCAGCTCCTTCTCGTACCAGGTGATGTCCCAGTAGCGGCCGAACTTCCGTCCCACCTCGCGGTACGTCCCGACCGGGCGGAAGCCGAACCGGGTGTGCAGCCGGGTCGACGCCTCGTTGGGCTGGGTGATCCCGGCGTACGCGCGGTGCAGGTCCTCGCCCTCCAGCGCCTCGAAGAGGGACTTGTAGAGCAGGGTGCCGACGCCCAGCCCCGCCGCCTCGGGGGCGCAGTAGACGCTGACCTCGACGGAGGTGTCGTAGGCGGCCTTGGGGCGCAGGGGGCTGCTGGTCGCGTAGCCGAGGAGGCCGCCCCAGGGCCTGCTTTCCGGGCGGTCCGCCGGGGCGTGCTGCTCTTGGCGGTCCGCCGGGTCGTCCGCCGGGTCGTCCGCCGGATCGTCCGCCGGGTCGCGCCCCGGGCGGTGCCCTTGGCGGTCCGCCTCGGTGTCCCCGGGGGCGCTTCCCGGCCGGTTTTCGGCATATCGGACATCCCGAGCAACCAGAAGACGGTGCGGGCCGTCTTCAGGGTGGGAACGGAGCCATGGGCGGCGTTGTTCCGGGGAGAAGACAGTGGTGTCGAAGGTGATGGGCGTCTCACGTATGTAGTGGTTGTAGAGCGCTGTCAGCTCCGGCAGATCGGCCTCCGCGCCCGCTCTGACCTGCACCTCTACCGGTTCCTTAGGCATGCGTCCTCCCCTGATGGTCGGACAGGGTACTGCAAGATCGTAAAAATCGAAGTGGGGCTTGGGAATTCTGTCCGGATTCCAGTCGTTGTTTCCATCGGATGCAGGGCACCCGGAAGGGTGTCGCGACCTACTCAGCAAGGGAGCTCGCATGGCAACCCGTGCCGTCGCCCGTCGCCAGTCCGAGACCACGAGGACCACCGGCCGGGCCAGCAGCGTTCGCGCAGTGGGCGGGGAGATCGCCGACCGCGACCTGGTCGGCATGTACCTCGACGAGATCGCGCGCACGCCGCTGCTCGACGCCGCCAAGGAGGTCGAGCTGTCCCAGACCATCGAGGCGGGTGTCTATGCCCGGCAGATCCTCGGCAAGGAGATCGAGAGTGAAGCGGGCGGCGCCTCGCGCGAGGAGCTGGAGGCCCTGGTGGCCGAGGGCGAGCGGGCGAAGGACGTCTTCATCCGGTCGAACCTCCGGCTGGTCGTGGCGGTGGCCCGGCGCTATCCGCGCAGCGGCCTCCCCCTGCTCGACCTGATCCAGGAGGGGAACGCGGGCCTGGTCCGCGCGGTCGAGAAGTTCGACTACGCCAAGGGCTTCAAGTTCTCCACCTACGCGACCTGGTGGATTCGCCAGGCCATCACCCGTTCCATAGCCGACCAGTCGCGCACCATCCGGCTCCCCGTCCACCTGGTGGAGGAGCTGGGCCGAATCCGCCGGGTGCAGCGCGAGTTCAACCGCGAGAAGGGCCGGGAGCCCGAGCCGGCCGAGATCGCGGAGGAGCTGGCCTCCACGCCCGCGCGGGTCACCGACGTGCTGGACTGGGCGCGCGACCCGGTCAGCCTCAACATGCCGGTGGACGACGCCGGCGAGACACAGTTCGGCGATCTGCTGGAGGACACCTCCGCGGTCTCGCCCGAGCAGTCGGTGCTCACCCTGCTGCGCAGCGAGGGTCTGGAGGATCTGATCGGCCAGCTCGACCAGCGCACCGCCTCGATCATCCGCATGCGGTACGGCATCGTGGACGGCCGCGAGCGGACGCTGACCGAGGTCGGCAAGGAGCACGGGCTGACGCGGGAGCGCATCCGGCAGATAGAGAAGCACGCTCTGCTGGAGCTGAAGCGGATGGCCAGGGACACGGGCTTCGACGCGGCGGCCTGAGCCGTCGTGCCCGATCCGGGCCCGGCCGCGCGCGGGCTCCCCGACGACCGTCCCACCCAGAGCCGGACCCCGAGGCCTTCCCCCCGGCCTCGGGGTCCTTTCCTGTCCGGGGGCGGGTGCTCACCTCACCCGGCCGCGGTGGTCCCGTCCCCCGCCGCCTGGCCGTTCCCCGCGGTGCGGGCCGGCTCCCGCGCCGCGCCGGCCGGCGTCGTCGCGGCACGGGTCAGCCGGGCGCCCAGGGCCCGGGCCCGGGCCGCCAGCTCGGGCGGGCCGTGCACGGTGAAGTCGCAGCCCACCAGGGCCAGCCGGAACACCAGCCACTCCGTCGAGTACGACGAGCGCAGCCGCAGCAGACAGGACGCCTCACCCGTCGCCTCCGGCATCCCGAACGACTCCGGCAGCCGAGCCCTCACGAGCGCCGCCGGGGCGTCGAACCCCACCTCGGCCTCGTACTTCTCGGGCGGTGCGACGCCATGGCTCAGCAGCGCCTCCGCACCCGCCGCCGGCAGTTCCCTGGGGGTGAACCGGGCACCCGTCGCCAGCGGTTCCGAGACCCGGTCCACCCGGAAGGTCCGCCAGTCCTCCCGTACCGTGTCGTACGCCACCAGATACCACCGGTAGCCCGTGGAGATCAGCCGGTACGGCTCCACCAGCCGCTTGGTCGGGGTGCCGTCGGCCGACCGGTAGTCGAAGCGCAGTTGCTCCTCCCCGCTCGCCGCGCCCGCGATGGCCGTCAGGGTGCGGGGGTCGATCGTCGCGCCGTCGCCCTGGGTCAGCGGGATCGTGGCGGCCTGGAGGGCGTTCACCCGGTACCGCAGCCGGGACGGCAACACCTGTTCGAGCTTGGCCAGCGCCCGCACCGACGCCTCCTCGACGCCCTCGATCGCATGGCCCGCCCCCGCCCGGAGCCCGACGGCTATCGCGACGGCCTCCTCGTCGTCCAGCAGCAGCGGGGGCATCGCCGCCCCCGCGACGAGCCGGTACCCGCCGACCGCGCCCCGGGTCGCCTCGACCGGATAGCCCAGATCGCGCAGCCGGTCGATATCGCGGCGGATGGTCCGTTTGCTCACCTCCAGGCGCTGGGCCAGTTCACTGCCGGGCCACTCACGCGGGGTCTGGAGAAGGGAGAGCAGATTCAGCAGCCGTGCCGGAGTGTCCGTCATAACCACCAGGATGCCCGCGAATGAGGACCGCTTCCGGCCTAAACGAGTCCTAGGGTCGCTCTCATGAGCCCACAGAGCCAACAGCCGGCCGTGCCCGGAACAGCTGTGCCGGACACGCCATCGGACCGGCGACGATGGATCGCCCTCGCGATCATCATGACCGCCGCCTTCATGGACCTGGTCGACGTCACCATCGTGAACATCGCGATCCCCAGCATCGAGCAGGACCTCGGTGCCTCCTTCAGCTCCATCCAGTGGATCACCGCGGGGTATGCGCTGGCCTTCGCCGCCGGGCTGATCACGGGCGGCCGGCTCGGCGACATCCACGGCCGCCGGCGGATCTTCCTCATCGGCGTCGCCGGCTTCACCGCGGCCTCCGCGCTCTGCGGACTCGCCATGAGCGCCGAGGTGCTCGTCGCCGCCAGGCTCCTCCAGGGCGCGATGGCCGCGCTGATGGTGCCGCAGGTGCTGGCGATCGTCCACACCACGTTCCCGCCGCACGAGCGCGGCAAGGTCTTCGGGCTCTTCGGCGCGGTCGTCGGCCTGGGCGCGGTCTCCGGTCCGCTGCTCGGGGCGCTGCTGACGGAGTGGGACCTCTTCGGTCTCGCCTGGCGGCCGATCTTCCTGATCAACCTTCCGGTGGGGGTGGCCGCGCTGATCCTCGGCCGGATCTACATCGTGGAGTCCCGTGCCCCGAAGGCGCTCAAGCTCGATCTGCCCGGGGTCGCCCTGGTCGTCACGGCACTGCTGATGCTGATCTACCCGCTGACCCGGGGCCGTGAGCTGGGCTGGCCGCTCTGGGGGCATCTGTGCATGGCGGCCAGCCCGCTGGTGTTCGCCCTCTTCGTGGTCTACGAGCGGTACAAGACACGCAAGGACGGCTCCCCGCTGGTCGAACTGTCGCTGTTCCGGATCAAGAGCTTCGCCGCCGGTATCGCCGTCCAGCTCACCTTCGGTGTGGTCCTCGGGGTGTTCTTCCTGGTCTGGACGCTTTATATGCAGATCGGCCTGGGCTGGAGCGCCCTGCGGGCCGGGCTGACGGGTGTGCCGTTCTCGATCGCCGTGTCCCTGGCGGCCGGGGTGTCGGTGCAGAAGCTGGTGCCGCGCTTCGGCCGGAAGGTGCTCCAGGCGGGCGTGGCCACGATGGCCGCGGGAATACTGCTCTACAGCTGGCAGGCCGAGCACTACGGCAGCGGGATCGAGCCCTGGCAGATGATGGGGCCGCTGGTGCTGATGGGGCTCGGCATGGGGCTGATCGTGGCGCCGCTGACCAACGCGGTGCTCGCCGAGGTGCCGCGCCGGCACGCCGGTTCGGCGTCCGGGCTGATCAACACGGTGGGACAGACGGGCAACGCGCTCGGTCTCGGGCTGGTGTCCGTGGTCTTCTTCGGCGCCATGAACGGCTCGGTGGGCGACGGCTTCTCCGAGCACTCGGGAGCGGGCGGCGAGGCCGGGGCCGGTACGGCGGCCGGGGACGGGGCCGCGCGGGAAGCGCTCGCCGAGGCGTTCGGAGGCGCGTTCCAGAACTCCATGTGGTGGGTCTCGGGGATACTGCTGGGGATCTTCCTGCTGATGTTCGCGCTGCCGGCGCACCCGGAGCACCGCCCTGAGGGCACCGAGCCCGACGGACCGGGAGAGGGCCGCGAACGGGAGCCGGTGCTGGCGCACTGACCGGTCGCGGAAACGGGCTCACCCCGGAAGGGACGGCTCCGGCATCGATGTCATCGCACCCGTGCGCGCAGCTCCATCGCTTCGCGCGCGGTGTGCTCGGCGCCGTAGACCTCGCACATGTGGCGGCCGTCCGGGGTGGCGGTGTGCTCCACCTCCCACAGACTGGTCTCGACTCCGTCGAGCAGGAGGAACGCGTGCTCGTAGAGGGTGAAGCCCGCGTCCTTGCCCGCCACCCGGCACTGCCGGGCGGAGACCTGGGTGATGTGGTGCGCGAACGCGGAGCGCAGCATCCTCGCCGTCTTCTCGCCCGGCCGGTCCGCGTTCTCCGCGCGGCGGAGGACGCGCCGGGCGTGGTCCGCCGAATTGTCCGGGACATACATCCGGGGGAGCGCCGCCGGGGGTGCGGACATCAGCCCGGCGAGCAGCGCGAAGTCGGCGTCGAGATCCGCCTCCAGCCCGATCGGGCCGGTGCGCCCGCGATCCGCCGGGTCGCGGTCGGCCGGGTCGCGGTCGGCGGGATCGGAGAGCTCCGGCCCGTCGGTGAACCCGGCGGTGCGGAACGCCGACAGCGCACCGCTCCCCGGCTCGCCCGAGTCGGCGAACCCGGGGAAGCCCGCGGGCAGCCGGGACGCCGCCAGCCGCACCTCCGACTCCTCCGTGTACAGCTCGTGCTGCTCGGGATGGTCGGCGCCACTGCTGTGAACCAGCTCCCAGAGCACGAGCGAGCTGCCGTCGCTCAGCAGATACGCGTGCCGGTAGGTCGCGCGGTCCAGCGAGCCGCTGTGGTGCGAGGAGTGCAGCGAACTCGCGTGAGCCAGCGCCGACTCCAGCCGCTCGACCGTGGCATCGGGCAGATCGAAGGAGTTCAGCGCCCGACCCAGGAGTCGTTCGAGGTGTGTCTCGGTTGTCTCATACGGATCGTTCAAGGTGGGTCTCCAGGCCGTCGCCACAAGTAACTCGTTGATTGCTAAAAGTAGCCCCTCGGTCTGACACCTCGTCCAGTCGTTGCGAAAAACGAAGCAAGTCTTTGTGAAGTTCCCCGGATCGCCTCAACGGGCATAGCGCGTGCATCAGTTGATGTCGTACAGCTCCCGATACGAGGGAAAGACCCCGCCGGGTCCGCTCGTACCGGTGGCCGTCAGCACCGCCCGCACAATCGCCCGGCTGACCACATCCGCGCCCGCGGCCAGCACTTCGTTGAGCGCGAGAGGATTCCCGGCGGCCAGTTCCACTCCGTCGGTGGCGAGCGCGAAGACCGTGTCACCGTCGTTGAGAAGGTGCACCGGCCGCACGGCGCGCGCGATGCCGTCGTGCGCCGTCCCCGCGAGCTTCTGCGCCTGCGCACGGGTGAGACGGGCGTCGGTCGCGACCACGGCGAGGGTGGTGTTCAGGGGCGGCGGCCCGCTCGCCGACCGCGCCCGCTCCAGCCGCCGCAGCGCCTCCCGGTGCACCCCGGGCGCGGGCGGGGGCACCCCTTCCCCGGCGTCCGTCCCGTACAGGCCGCCCGTGCGCGGATTCATCACCGAGCCCACCGCGTTGACCACGACCAGGGCCGCCACCGTGGCGCCCGAGTCCGCCAGGACCGTGCTCGCCGTGCCCACCCCGCCCTTGAGCCCGCCGGCGACCGCGCCCGTGCCCGCTCCGACGGAACCGGTCTCCACCGGTGCGCCGGACGGCCGGCGGGCCGCGTCCTCGATCGCGGCCCGTCCGGTGGAGGCGTCGGGCCGGGCCCGCCAGTCCCCGCCGCGCCCCAGGTCGAAGACGCAGGCGGCCGGAACCACGGGCACCACCCGCCCCGGCCCGCCGACCGGGACACCCCGGCCCCGCTCCTCCAGCCAGGCCATCACCCCGCCCGCCGCGTCCAGGCCGTACGCGCTGCCGCCGGTCAGCACGACGGCATCGATCCGCTGGACCAGATTGCGCGGATCGAGCGCATCGGTCTCCCGCGTCCCCGGGCCCCCGCCCCGCACATCCACGGCGGCGATCGCCCCGCCCTCCGGCGTCAGGACGACGGTGGTCCCGCTCAGCGCTCCCGCGCCCGGCACCCGCGCGTGGCCGACCCGCAGCCCGGCCACATCCGTCAGCCCGTCCCTCGGGCCGTCCGCCGGCCCCGCCCGCCCGCTGCCGGGGGCGCGCGCCGTGTCCGCTCCGCCACCCGTCCCTGTGTCGCTCATGCGCACTGCGTATCACGGGACCCGCCGGACGGGTACGGCCGGACGCGAGCGGTGGCTCAGCGCGACACCGACCGCGACCGTCGCCGCCGCGACCAGCCCGGCCGCGAGCACCGCGAGACCACCCGCGAAGGAGCAGCCCAGGATCGCCGCGGACGCCACCGGCAGGGGCAGCTGCCGCACCACGCCGTGCTTGAAGTGCCGCGCGTGCAGCAGCCAGACCATCAGCAGAAACACCGCCGTGGGCACGGTGACGGCGGAGGCCGCCGCGAAGGAGGAGACCGGCGCCACACCCACCCCGTGCTCGACCGCCACCTCGATGCCCGCGCCGATCGCGGCGGCCGAACCGAAGATCAGCACATGGCCGTACCCCCAGGGGAGTGCCTGCCGGTTGGAGATCAGCCGCTCGTGCGCCGGCACCGCGAAGTAGATCCACCACGCGGAGAAGATGATCAGAAGCCCTCCGGCGGCGATGGGCAGCAGCTCGCCGACCGCCTCGTGCTCGTCCAGCGCCGACTGCACGGCCACCGTGCTGCCGGCCATCGTCTCGCCCAGCACGATCAGGGTGAAGAGCCCGTACCGCTCCGCGATGTGCCGCGCGTGCCACGGCGTCTCCCGGTGCCGCTCGGCCAGCGGGGGCACCAGCAGCTCGCCCACGACCACGATCGGGAACAGCCAGTGCCGGGAACCCTGCGGGGCGAGGAGCAGCACCACCCAGGCCGCCTGGCAGAGCGCGATGCCGGTCGCATACGTCAGGGCCGCCCTCCGGGCCGGGCCGCGCTCCGCCGCCGCCGCCCGCAGCCACTGGGTGGTCAGCGCCAGCCGCATGATCAGATAGCCGATGACCGCGATCGTCCAGTCGTTGGCGCCGAAGGCGCGCGGCACCCCGGCGGCGTAGACGAGGACTCCCGCGATCTGCACCAGGGTGGCGATCCGGTAGGGGACGTCGTCGCAGTCGTAGGCCGAGGCGAACCAGGTGAAGTTCATCCAGGCCCACCACACGCCGAAGAAGACGAAGCAGTAGCCGATGAACCCGGTGCCCGGGTGACCCTCGGCCAGCGCGTGGACCAGCTGGGCGCCCGACTGGGCGACGGCGACGACGAAGCAGAGATCGAAGAACAGCTCCAGCGGGGTGGCCGCGCGGTGCGGCTCGTCCCGGCGCCGGGGGGTCATGTGCCGCAGCGGCTCGTACGCGTCGCCCTCCGGGCCGGGGGTCCCCGGGCCGGGGGTCTCCGGGTCGGGGGTCTCCGGGTCGGGCACGGAGCGCGAGCCGCCGGTCCCGCCGGTGCCGTTGTTCCCGGAGGTGCCTGAGGGCGTCATGCGTCCAGGACAGCAGAGGTCCCGCCCCCGGGCGACGGGACGCGGGCCCACCAGGTGACCCCCCGTCCGGACGGGCCCCCGGGCGCCGCCTCCGCCGTACCCTGGAGACATGAGCCCCGCCCCCGCCCCCGGACCGCGAGACGCGAAGCGCCCCCGGCCGGACGCCCCCGAGCCGAGGATCGTCTTCGACGATCCGCTGGACCAGCAGTCCTCGGACGACACGGACCGGGGGTGGGGTGAGCGGCCCTCCCCGAGCGGCGGTGGCGCCGCCGACCTGGCGCGCTTCCTCGACGAGAAGCCGCCCCACCACATCTGAGCCGGGACCGGCCGCGCCCCCTCCGTCCGCCGTGCGCGGGCGGACGGTCCGCCCGGCGGTGCCGCTACAGCCGGTCGGGCCCCGCGCCGGGGCCGGAGCCGAAGCCCGTCCCCGGACCGGAGCCGGGACCCGAGCCGGGCGCGGAGCCCGTGCCGGAGCCACCGCGCGACTGCGCCACCAGCGCGTCGCGGATCTCCTTGAGGACCTCCAGCTCGGACAGCTCCACGATCTCCTTGGTCCCCTCCTTCGCCGCCTCCCTGGCCGCCTTCCGCGCCAGGTACTTCGACATGGGCAGGACCATCAGGAAGTAGACGACCGCGGCGGTGATCAGGAAGGTCAGAATGGCGCCCAGGACCGAACCCCACAGGATCTTGATCCCGTCGACCTCGCCGTTCACCACCTTGCAGGTGCCCTTGAGGCAGGAGCTGTAGGCGTCGAGATCCTTGGTGCCGAAGGCCCCGACCAGCGGGTTGATGACGCCCTTCACCACGGAGTTCACCACTTGGGTGAAGGCCGCGCCGATGACGACGGCCACCGCCAGGTCGATCACATTGCCGCGCATCAGGAAGGCCTTGAAGCCCTCCAGAACGCTGACCTTCTTCTCGCTCACCACTGAGCCTTTCTTCGCATGAACAGGGGACGGAGTGAAACCCTCCGCAACCTACGGCAAGGCCGGGTCGCACTGTCCACTTCACGCGTGCGCGCAGGTGACGGGTCGGCACGTCAGTACGAGCGGGGGCCGCGCCGAGCGGCCCCCTGCCCGGTCCGCCCGGCGCGCTCAGCACAGCGCCACCGCGAGGCCGGCCACCGCGCTCGCCGCGAGCAGTTCGGCGGCGAGCGCGCGCGGGACGGAGAGAACCACCAGCGCGCCGCCCTCGGGGGGACCGGCGGCCCCCGGCACCTCCGCCACCCGGACACCCCTGGCCACCACCCGGGCGCCGGGCACCTCGTGGCGGCCCGCGGCCGGGGCCGGCACGGCGATCACATCCACCCGGTCTCCCGGACGCAGCAGCCGGACCGTCGCCGCGTCGGCGATCCGCACCGGGGCCGACACCAGGGCGGGAGCGGGCCGGGCGGCGCGCTCCCCGGTCGTGGCGGACGCCCCGCCGCCCCTGCCGCGCGCCCCCGCCCCGTCGTCCGATCCGCCTGGGCCGCTGTCCGCGCCCCGGGGGGCCGATGCGGCCAGCGCCGCCGCCGTCAGCGCCACCCCGGCAGCCACGGCCCGCCGCCTGCGGCGCACCGCCCGCCGCAGCCGGTGCGCGCCACCGCGCACCCGGACCGGGGGGAACTGCGGCACCCACGGCTCCGTGCCCGCCCCGTGCGCGGAAGAAGCGGAAGAAGCGGAAGAAGGGGAGGGAGAGTGAGAAGGAAAAGGTGAAGAGGGAGGGGGAGGGGTCATCAGCGCCACCGCCTGTCGTCGAGGAGTCGGCCCGGCCGGTGTCCGCACCGGCCTCGCACCCCTCACGATCCGCTCCCCGCTCCGATCCCGCCGGGGCCTGTGGACGGCCCCCGGTCTGTGGACAACTCCCTCACCCGGAGAGGTGAGGGAGGGCCCGCCACGGCCTCGGTCCCGACTCGGGTTCAGCCCGGGTTCGGCCCGGGTTCGGCCCGGGTTCGGATCAGGGGAGTTCCAGCCCCAGGTCCCAGCCGTCGTGGGCGTTCAGGCACAGGCAGTCCCGCTCACCGGTCGCGGGCAGCGCCCCCACCGCGTCGAAGAGCACCTCCCGCAGCCGCCCCACGTTCTCCCCGAAGACCCGCATCACCTCGGAGTGCGAGACCCCGTCGCCCGTCTCGGTCCCCGCGTCCAGATCCGTCACCAGCGTGAGGGAGGTGTAGCAGAGGGCCAGCTCACGGGCGAGCACCGCCTCCGGGTGGCCCGTCATCCCCACCACCGACCAGCCCGCCGCCGCGTGCCAGCGCGACTCCGCCCGGGTGGAGAACCTCGGCCCCTCTATGACCACCAGCGTCCCGCCGTCCACCGCCTCCCAGGCGCGGCCCCGGGCGGCCTTCAGCGCCACGGCGCGGCCGGCCGGGCAGTACGGGTCGGCGAAGGCGGTGTGCACGACATTCGGGACCACCCCGTCCGCCCGCGCCTCGCCGTCGAAGTAGCTCTGGGCCCGTGACTTCG
This sequence comes from Streptomyces sp. NPDC001985, assembly GCF_040296845.1. Taxonomy (NCBI): domain Bacteria; kingdom Bacillati; phylum Actinomycetota; class Actinomycetes; order Kitasatosporales; family Streptomycetaceae; genus Streptomyces; species Streptomyces sp. NPDC001985. Next base: position 34,370 of record NZ_JBEOYB010000011.1, on the reverse strand, counting down.
TACGGTCCACCAGCTGATCGGGCACGAGCAGCGTCCCGGGTCCGTACTCCGCCCGCAGACCGCCCACCGCGCACGGTCCTAGCACCTGCCGCACGCCCACGGAGCGAAGGGCCCACAGGTTGGCGCGGTAGTTGATGCGGTGCGGCGGAATCCGGTGGTCCCGGCCGTGCCGGGGGAGGAAGGCGACCTTCCGGCCGGCCACCTCGCCCAGGAAGAGCGAGTCACTGGGCCTGCCGTAGGGGGTGTCGACCTCGACCTCGGTCACATCCTCCACGAAGGAGTAGAAGCCCGAGCCGCCGATCACACCGATTTCTGCGTTCGCGTTAGCCATGCCGAGCACACTATCGACGGGCCGGAACGCCGAGGACCCCGCCGTGGAAACGGCGGGGTCCCGGGTGAGAACGGTGGGGCGTCAGGCCGCCGAGCTGCCGCTGGAGCTCGTGGAACCCGACGACGACGAAGAAGACGTCGACGAGGAGGACGACGAGGAAGAGGCCGAGGACGAAGCGGGCTTCGCGTCGGACGTCTTCGACGTGGACGACGACGCGGCAGGCGTGCTGCTCGACGACGAGCCCCTGCTGTCGTTGCGGTAGAAGCCGGAGCCCTTGAAGACAATGCCGACAGCGGAGAACACCTTCTTCAGGCGTCCCTCGCAATTCGGGCACACGGTCAGAGCGTCATCGGTGAACTTCTGCACCGCCTCGAGGCCCTCGCCGCATTCGGTGCACTGATACTGGTAGGTCGGCACTGTGTCTTCCTCCTGGCACTCTCACTCAATGAGTGCTAACGACGGTCCATAGTGACGTATTCCGCTGCGTCAGTCCACCGTCACCCGCGCGCGGTGATCCATCCCACTCGCCCCACGGGCCGCGATGAGCCCCGCGGCGCCCGTGGTGTCGCCCTGGGGCGTCAGCCGTGCCCGGAGTGTGACCAGAGTGACCAGTGCGAGCGCGGTTCCCGCCAGCGGCACCACGAAACCGGCGCTCGCGCCGTTCGCGTCGGCGAGCTGACCGGAGATCGTCACGGCCGTCGCCTGGCCCAGGGCGACCGCGCCCGTCAGCCAGGTGAAGGCCTCGGTCCGGGCCGATGCCGGTACCAGCGACTCCACCAGGGTGTACCCGCCGATCAGGGCGGGGGCGATGCAGAGGCCGACCAGCAGGCCGAGCGCGGCGAGCAGGGCGACCGAGTCCACCGCCCAGAGCGCGGAGGCGGCCAGGGTCAGACCCGCGTAGCCGATGATCACCCGCCGGAGGGGGCCGCGCTTCCAGACGATCGCGCCGCAGGCGATACCGGCGAGCATGTTGCCCGCCGCGAAGATCCCGTACAGCAGTCCGTTGACACCCGGATTGCCGATCTCCTCGCTGAAGGCGGTCAGCGAGACCTGCATGCCCCCGAAGACCGAGCCGATGCCGAGGAAGGTCACCACCAGGACCCGTACGCCCGGGATGGAGAGGGCCGAGACGCGCGGGGCGGAGCCGTGGGCCGAGTCCCGGCGCACCGGCGGCTGGGTGCGCTTCTGCGCGGCGAACAGCAGACCGCCGGTGAGGGTGAGCGCGGCCTCGGCGATGAGGCCGGCCGCCGGGTGGACGCCGGTGCAGAGCGCGGTGGCGAGGACCGGGCCGACCACGAAGGTGAACTCGTCGGTGACCGACTCGAAGGCCGCCGCCGTCTGCATCAGCGGGGAGCCGTCGAGCTTGGCGGCCCAGCGGGCCCGGACCATGGGGCCGACCTGCGGTACGGACGCTCCCGTGGGCACGGCCGCGACGAACAGTGCCCACAGCGGGGCGTCCGCGAGGGCCAGCACGGTGAGGGCCGACACGGAGGCGGTGTGGATCAGGACGCCCGGGAGGAGGACGGCGCGCTGGCCGAAGCGGTCGGCGAGTTTGCCGCTCTGCGGGGCGAAGAGGGCCATCGACACGCCGGTGGCGGCGGCGACGGCGCCGGCGCTGCCGTACGAGCCGGTGGTGTGCTGGACCAGCAGGACGATGCCGATGGTGAGCATCGCGAAGGGCTGCCGGGCGGCGAAGCCCGGGAGCAGGAAGGTCCAGGCGCCGGGGGTGCGGAGCAGTTGCCCGTACCCCGGGCGGGGGTCTTTGGTGACCGTGGACTCCACGGTCCGGCCTTTCTGCCGCCTGGTGGTGTCCCCCGGGGCGGGGGCGACCGAGAGCTGTCCTCTTGCGCGCGGGACTGCGGTAGATACCGGGTACCGGGTCCGGGGGGACGCGTCGGCCGCCATACGGTCGCGCCAGCTCTGCGTCAGGCAGAGGTGGTTCGATCAAGTGCGGCTCCATGGTACAGCTCCCGGGCCTCGCGCTTCGCGGCCCGTCCGTCGCGGTCCCTGTGCCGCAGGGTGCCCGCACGGCGCCGGTCCTGGTCGGGGGCCTGCCCCCGGGCCGCCGTTGCTCAAGCGCCGGAGGCGCTGGGTTTGTCCGGGCTTTCGCTGAAGCCGGGCAGGGCGGTCCTTGGCGGGCGCCTCCCGGGAGGCGCCCGCCAGGGTGCGCGGGCTCTACCCCGTGCCCAGCCAGCCCGCCAGTTTCCCGCCCTGGCCCACCGCGCGCAGCCGTCTCTCCGCGGCGTCGCGGACCGGGTCGGTGGCCACCACGAGGAGTTCGTCGCCGCGGTGGAGCACGGTGGACGGCATCGGGACGAAGCTCCGCTCGTCCCGTACGACCAGCGTCACCGCCGCCCCGGGCGGAAGCCGCAGCTCCGCCACCTCCACCCCGTGCATCCTGGACTCCGCCGGGATCGCCACGGACAGCAGATGCCCCCGCAGCCGCTCCAGCGGAGCCGACTCCACCCCGAGGTCCGACGGCGCGGCCGGCCCGATCTTCAGGGCTCTGGCCAGCCAGGGCAGCGTCGGCCCCTGGATCAGCGTGTAGACCACGACCAGCACGAAGACGATGTTGAAGATCCGGGCGCTGCCCTCCACCCCGCCCACCATGGGGATGGTGGCCAGAATGATGGGCACGGCCCCGCGCAGCCCCGCCCACGACATCAGGATCTGCTCCCGCCGCGGAATCCGGAACGGCAGCAGGCTGAGGAAGACCGACACCGGCCGGGCCACCACCGTCAGCACCAGACCCACGATCACCGCGGGCCAGAAGTCGTCCACCAGCTCGTGCGGGGTCACCAGCAGCCCCAGCAGGACGAACATCCCGATCTGCGCCAGCCAGCCGAGCCCCTCGGCGAACCCCTGGTTGGCGGGGGCGTGCGGCAGTTTCGAGTTCCCGAGGACCATCGAGGCGAGGTAGACCGCGAGGAATCCGCTGCCGTGGGCCATGGCCCCGGCGGCGTACGCCACCACCGCGATGGCCATCACGGCGATCGGGTACAGACCCGACGCCGGCAGCGCCACATGCCGCAGCCCGAAGGCCCCGACGAACCCCGCGGCCAGCCCGATCGCCGCGCCGATCGCCAGCTCCAGCGCGATCTCGCCGACCAGGAGGTACCACTGGTCCACCGGACCGGCGGCCGAGAAGGCCACCACCAGGATCACCACAGGGGCGTCGTTGAAGCCCGACTCCGCCTCCAGCACACCCGTCACCCGGGACGGCAGCGGCACCTTGCGCAGGACGGAGAAGACGGCCGCGGCGTCCGTCGAGGACACCACCGCGCCGATGATCAGCGCCTGCCGCCACTCCAGGCCGACCAGATAGTGCGCCGCCGTGGCGGTGATCCCCACGCTCACGGCCACACCGGCGGTCGAGAGCGCGACGGCAGCGGGCAGCGCGGGTTTCACCTCCTGCCACTTGGTTCCCAGCCCGCCCTCGGCGAGGATCACCACGAGCGCGGCATAGCCGATCACCTGCGTCAGTTCGGCGTCGTTGAACCGGACGTCGAAGATGCCGTCCTGCCCTATGGCGACTCCGATGCCGAGATAGAGCAGGAGGCTGGGGAGTCCGCTGCGCGAGGAGATGCGTACCGCCGCCACGGCGATGAGCAGCACGAGCGAGCAGATGAGCAGGAGTTCGTTGAGCTGCTGGACAGTCAGTGGCCGATCCTTCCCCTGGCGCCTCTACGTGCCGGATCGCTGATCCGGGCGGCGACACTTCGTTACCTTACCTAATCTTTAACGTTTTCTTGACGCCGGATACGGGGATCATCCTCCTCGCGGACGCCCCGCCGCCGTCCCCGTGAACAGCGCGGCTCCGCCACGGCCGGGGGGACGGCTTTCGGATACCGCGTCAGGGGCGGCGGGGTGCTGCGCCTATGGTTGCTCCCAGCACTCCTGGATCAGCCTGCGCCTCGAAGGACAGCGATGCCCTCCAACACAACCGCCTCTTCCCCCAAGAAGAAGAAGGGGCGACGCGCCCGCCTGCTCGTGATTCTGTTGGTGCTGGCGCTGCTCGGCGGCATCGGATACGGCGGGTACTGGGGTGTCAGTACCGTGCGCGCCTCCTTCCCGCAGACCACCGGCACGATAGAGATCCCTGGCCTCCGCGGCGAGGTCGAGGTCAAGCGCGACGACTTCGGCATTCCGCAGATCTACGCCGACACCGATGAGGACCTTTTCCGCGCCCAGGGCTTCGTCCATGCCCAGGACCGCTTCTGGGAAATGGACGTACGCCGGCACATGACGTCCGGCCGGCTCTCCGAGATGTTCGGTGAGGACCAGGTCGAGACCGACGCCTTCCTGCGCACGCTGGACTGGCGCGGAGTCGCGCAGAAGGAATACGACGAGAAGCTCACGCCGGAGACGAAGAACTACCTCAAGGCGTACGCGGCCGGGGTCAACGCCTATATGGAGGGCAAGGGCGCCGAAGAGCTGTCCGTCGAGTACGCGGCGCTCGCCTTCACCAACGACTACCGGCCCGAGCCGTGGACCCCGGTCGACTCGGTCGCCTGGCTCAAGGCCATGGCGTGGGACCTGCGCGGCAATATGCAGGACGAGATCGACCGCTCGCTGCTGACGAGCAGGCTGAACGAGAAGCAGATCAAGGAGCTGTATCCGGCCTATCCGTACGACCGGAACAAGCCGATTATGGATCGGGGCGGGATCGACCCGGTCACCGGGAAGTTCGACCCCGAGGCCGAGCCTTCGGGCTCCGTGGGTACGCAGGGGACCCCGGGCACCCAGAGCGCCCAGGGGACCCCGGGCAGTCAGGGCACCCAGAGCACCCAGGGCACGGGCGGAAACACCGGCGCCTCCACCGGCACCACCGACCCCGGCGGCACTCCCGCCGACGCCACCCAGGGCCTGACCACCCAGCTCTCCGCGCTCTCCGAGACCCTCGACACCATCCCCGCGCTGCTCGGGCCGAACGGCAACGGCATCGGCTCGAACTCCTGGGTCGTCTCCGGCGAGTACACCACCACGGGCAAGCCGCTGCTGGCCAACGACCCGCACCTGGCCCCGCAGCTTCCGTCCCTCTGGTACCAGATGGGTCTGCACTGCCGGAAGGTCTCCGCCTCCTGCCAGTACCAGACGGCCGGCTTCACCTTCTCCGGAATGCCCGGCGTGGTCATCGGCCACAACCAGGACATCGCCTGGGGCCTCACCAACCTGGGTGCCGATGTGACCGATCTCTACCTGGAGAAGCTCACCGGCAGCACCTACCAGGTGGGCGACGAGCAGAAGGAGCTGACCACCCGCAAGGAGGTCATCGAGGTCGCGGGCGGCAAGCCCAAGACGATCACGGTCCGCGCCACCGAGCACGGCCCGCTGGTCTCCGACCGCGACTCCGAACTGGAGCAGGTCGGCCAGAAGGCCCCGGTCTCCAACGCGGCGCCCGACCGCGCCACCGGATACGCCGTCGCCCTCCAGTGGACCGCGCTCCAGCCCGGCAAGTCCATGGACGCCATCTTCCAGCTGAACCGGGCGAACGACTTCGACTCCTTCCGCGCGGCGGCCAGGAACTTCGAGGTCCCCTCGCAGAACCTGATCTACGCGGACAGCGAGAACAACATCGGCTACCAGGCACCCGGCAAGATCCCCCGGCGCGCCGCGGGCGACGGCTCGGCGCCCGCGCCGGGCTGGGACCCGAAGTACCGGTGGAAGGGGTACGTCCCCTTCGACGAGATGCCGTACGAGCTGAACCCGGAGCGCGGCTACATCGTCACCGCCAACCAGGCCGTCGTCGACGCCGACACGTACCCGTACCTGCTCACCGAGGACTACGGCTACGGCGCGCGCAGCCAGCGCATCAACAACCTCATCGAGTCGAAGATCAAGGGCGGGGGGAAGATCTCCACCGAGGACATGCGGACCATGCAGATGGACAACGCGAGCGAGATCGCCAAGCTCCTCACCCCCTATCTGCTGAAGATCGACATCGACGACCCGCATGTCCGTGAGGCGCAGAAGCTGCTGGAGACCTGGGACTACACCCAGGAGCCGGACTCGGCCGCCGCCGCCTACTTCAACGCGGTCTGGCGCAATGTCCTCAAGCTCTCCTTCGGCAACAAGCTGCCCAAGGAGCTGCGGGTGGAGGGCGAGTGCCTGAGCGTCCGCCCGGCCGAGAGCACCGTCCCCGACGACCAGCTCAACGAGCGGGTGATCGAGTGCGGTGAGCGCGACGCCGACTCCGCGCAGCCGGACGGCGGAGACCGCTGGTTCGAGGTGGTCCGCAACATGGTCAAGGACGAGAAGAACCCCTGGTGGCGCTCGCCCGAGAACCGTTCGGGCAAGGCGACCGACACCCGGGACGAGCTGTTCGCCCGGGCCATGAAGGACGCCCGCTGGGAGCTGACCGCCGAACTCGGCAAGGACATCGACAGCTGGAGCTGGGGCAGGCTGCACCAGCTCACGCTGAAGAACCAGACGCTCGGCACGGAGGGCCCCGGCCTCCTCCAGCACCTGCTCAACCGCGGCCCGTGGAACCTGGGCGGCGGCGAGGCCACCGTCAACGCCACCGGCTGGAACGCGGCGGCCGGCTACGACGTCGTCTGGGTGCCCTCGATGCGGATGGTCGTCAATGTCGGCGACTGGGACAAGTCGGACTGGATCAACCTCTCCGGCGCCTCCGGCCACGCCTACAGCGCGCACTACACCGACCAGACGGACAAGTGGGCCGGCGGTGAGCTGCTGGACTGGTCCTTCAGCGAGAAGGCGGTGGAGACGAACACCGTCGACACCCTCACGCTGAAGCCGTAAACCTCCGCACCCCCTCGGGGGTGACCACAGCCTGTACGGGGTGGTCGTGCGGCTCCTCCGGGACCCGCGCGACCACCTCGTTCGCGTACAGCAGCACCACCAGCGCCGGGTGCGCGCCCGCCGCCGCGAGCCGGGCGAGCACCCGGTCGTAGGAACCGCCGCCCCGGCCGAGCCGCATGCCCCGGCCGTCCACGGCCAGCCCGGGCAGCAGAACGGTGCCGGCGGTCAGCACCCCCTCGGGGCCGAGGCGCGGACCGTCCGGCTCCAGCAGCCCGCGCCCGGCGGCCACCAGCCGGTCCGCGCCCCGGTACTCGCCCCAGTCCAGGTCGTCGTCGTCCATCAGCACCGGCAGCAGGACGCGCACGCCCCGCTCGCGCAGCGCGTCGAGCAGCTCACGGGTGCCCGGCTCGCGCCCCACGGAGACATACGCGGCGACGGTGGCCGCGCCGGACAGCTCCGGAAGGAGCAGCGCGCGGCGCGCCAGGGCCGCCCCGGACGCGCGGACCTCCTCGGGCGGGAGCAGTCGGCGGGCGTCCAGCAATTCGCGGCGAATTGCCCTTTTCTCGGTCATGTCCTGGCTCACTGTCGGGTCGAGGGCCTGCGGTCTGTGGATATCCGGGTCACCGGGGTTCGCCGGAGGGTTTTCCACAGGCTCGTTCCGGGTGCCGGTCCACCGGATATTGTGCTGAACATGAATCAGTCGAACACCAGGATCAGCAAGGCGGTCATCCCCGCCGCCGGCCTCGGCACGCGCTTCCTGCCTGCCACCAAAGCCACTCCCAAGGAGATGCTGCCGGTCGTCGACAAGCCCGCGATTCAGTACGTGGTGGAGGAGGCCGTGGCGGCCGGCCTCTCCGATGTGCTCATGGTCACCGGCCGCAACAAGCGCCCTCTCGAGGACCACTTCGACCGCAACTACGAACTGGAGGAGGCGCTGACCCGCAAGGGCGACGAGGAGCGCCTCAAGAAGGTCCAGGAGTCCAGCGACCTCGCCACCATGCACTATGTGCGCCAGGGCGACCCGCGCGGCCTCGGCCACGCCGTGCTGTGCGCCGCTCCGCACGTCGGGGACCAGCCCTTCGCCGTCCTCCTCGGCGACGACCTGATCGACCCGCGCGATCCGCTGCTCGCGCGGATGGTCGAGATCCAGGAGCGGGAGGGCGGCAGCGTCATCGCCCTGATGGAGGTCGACCCCGCGCAGATCCATCTCTACGGCTGCGCCGCCGTCGCGCCCACCGGCGAGTCCGATGTGGTGCGCGTGACCCGGCTGGTGGAGAAGCCCGACGCGGCGGACGCGCCGAGCAACCTCGCCATCATCGGCCGCTATGTCCTGGACCCGGCCGTCTTCGCGATACTGCGGGAGACCGAGCCCGGCCGGGGCAATGAGATCCAGCTCACCGACGCCCTGGAGAAGCTCGCCGGGGACGAGTCGATCGGCGGCCCGGTCCACGGCGTCGTCTTCACCGGCCGCCGTTACGACACCGGCGACCGCGGCGACTATCTGCGGGCCATTGTCCGGCTCGCGTGCGAACGTGAGGATCTCGGCCCCGAGTTCCGGAGCTGGCTCCACACCTATGTGACCCGGGAGATGTGACGCGGTGAGCAGCACGAGCTGGTCGGTGGACGACCACCTGGAGGACATCCTCGCGGCGATCCGCCCGCTCGACCCGATCGAGCTCCAGCTCATGGACGCCCAGGGCTGTGTCCTGGTGGAGGACGTCACCGTCCCGGTCGCCCTCCCGCCGTTCGACAACAGCTCCATGGACGGATACGCGGTCCGCGCCGCCGATGTCCAGGGGGCGAGCGAGGAGTTTCCCGCCGTCCTCACCGTGATCGGCGATGTGGCGGCCGGCGGCGGCGGGTCACTCACCGTCGGCCCCGGCACGGCCGCCCGGATCATGACCGGCGCCCCGCTGCCGCCCGGCGCGGAGGCCGTCGTCCCGGTCGAGTGGACCGACGGCGGCACGGGTGGCGGAGCGGCCACCGCGATGCGCCCCGCGGGCCGGGACCCCGAGGGCGCGCGCGGGGAGGTCCGGGTCCACCGGCCCGCCGCCGAGGGCGCGCACATCCGCTCGCGCGGCAGCGATGTGAAGGCCGGTGATCTGGCGCTGGCCCGGGGGACGGTGCTCGGCCCGCCGCAGATCGGGCTGCTCGCCGCGATCGGCCGCGGCAGTGTCCGGGTCAGGCCCCGGCCCCGGGTGGTGGTCCTCTCCACCGGCAGCGAACTGGTCCAGCCCGGCGAGGGCCTCACCGAGGGCCAGATCTACGACTCCAACAGCTATGCCCTCGCCGCCGCCGCCCGGGACGCCGGCGCCCTCGCCTACCGGGTCGGCGCCGTCACCGACGACGCCGACACCCTGCGCGCCACCATCGAGGACCAGCTGATCCGCGCCGATCTGCTGGTCACCACGGGCGGGGTGAGCGTCGGCGCCTATGACGTCGTCAAGGAGGCGCTCTCGCCCGTCGGCGACGAGGAGAACCCCGGCAGCGGGATCGACTTCCGCACCGTGGCCATGCAGCCCGGCAAACCCCAGGGCTTCGGCACCATCGGCCCCGACCACACCCCGCTGCTCGCCCTCCCGGGCAACCCGGTCTCGTCGTATGTCTCCTTCGAGCTGTTCGTACGGCCCGCGATCCGCACCCTCATGGGTCTGGAGGACATCCACCGCCCCTCCGTCCGGGCGGTTCTGAAGGCGGATCAGCCGCTCGCCTCCCTCCTCGGACGGCGGCAGTTCCTGCGCGGTACGTACGACCCCGGCTCGGGCACCGTCACCCCCGTGGGCGGTGCGGGCTCCCACCTGGTCGCCGCCCTCGCCCACGCGGACTGCCTGATCGTGGTGGCGGAGCCGGACACCTCGGTCGAGCCGGGCGCGGAGGTCGAAGTGGTCCTCATCGGATGACCCGGTCGCCGGGGAGGTACCGTGTCTGCCCACACGGGCCCCTACGGCCCCGAGGGCCTGGACCGGGAGCGGCGAGAGCGACATGAACAGCGACGGCAGGCTGACGCATATCGACGATGCGGGGGCCGCCCGCATGGTCGATGTCTCGGCGAAGGACATCACCGCGCGCACGGCCCGCGCCACCGGCCGGGTGCTGGTCTCCCCCCGGGTGGTGGAGCTGCTGCGGGGCGAGGGAGTCCCCAAGGGGGACGCGCTCGCCACCGCCAGGATCGCCGGCATCATGGGCGCCAAACGGACACCCGAACTGATCCCGCTCTGCCATCCGCTGGCGGTCTCCGGGGTCACGGTCGATCTCTCCGTCGCCGACGACGCGGTGGAGATCGCGGCGACGGTGCGGACCACCGACCGCACGGGAGTGGAGATGGAGGCGCTCACCGCGGTGTCGGTGGCGGCGCTCACGGTCGTCGACATGGTGAAGGCGGTCGACAGGGCAGCGGTGATCACCGAGGTCCGGGTCGAGGAGAAGACCGGCGGCACGTCGGGCGCCTGGAGCCGCTCATGACCACCCCGTCCCCCGGCGCCACCCCCGGGCCCGGCTCCGATCCGGCCTTCGGCGCCACCCCCGCGCCCGGCTCCCCTCCGGCCTCCGGCGCCACCCCCGCGCCCGGTATCCCCCCGGAGCCCGGCGCCGTGCCCGCCGCCGGCCGACGCGCGCTGGTGATCACCGCCTCCAACCGGGCGGCGGCCGGGGTCTACGAGGACCGGGGCGGACCGATCCTGGCCCGGGGGCTGGCCGCGCTCGGCTTCGCCGTCGAGGGGCCCTGGGTCGTTCCCGACGGCGCACCCGTCGAACAGGCCCTGCGCGCCGGGGTGGACGCCGGGCACGACGTGATCCTCACCACCGGCGGCACCGGTCTCTCGCCCACCGACCGCACCCCGGAGGCGACGGCGGCCGTCCTCGACCGGGAGATCCCCGGCATCCCCGAGGCGATCCGCGCGCACGGCCTGGCCAAGGTGCCGGCGGCGGCGCTCTCCCGGGGGCTGGCCGGAATCGCCGGCCGCACCCTGATCGTCAACCTCCCCGGCTCGACGGGCGGGGTCCGGGACGGTCTCGCCGTCCTGGAGCCGCTGCTGTCGCACGCGGTGGACCAGATCCACGGCGGCGACCACCCGGCGCCGGCGCCCCCGGTTCCGGGCACGCCGGGTCCGGGCACTCCCGGGAGCCCGAGCTGAACGCGCCCTGGCCGGTGGTGCTGAGGGACGGGGACATCGTCCTGCGCCCGATAAAGCCGCGCGACCAGCGGGCCTGGCGCGAGGTGAACCAGCGCAACCGCGACTGGCTCCGCCCCTGGGAGGCGACGATCCCGCCGCCCGCGCCCGGCACCCCCCTCGCCCAGCGCCCCACCTACCGCCAGATGGTCCGCCATCTTCGGGCCGAGGCCAACGCGGGCCGGATGCTGCCCTTCGTCATCGAGTACCGGGGCCGGCTGGTGGGTCAGTTGACCGTGGCGGGCATCACCTGGGGCTCGATGTGCTCGGGCCATGTGGGCTACTGGGTGGATCGCGAGGTCGCGGGCCGGGGTGTGATGCCCACGGCCGTCGCCCTCGCGGTGGACCACTGCTTCGAGTCGGTCGGGCTCCACCGCATGGAGGTCTGCATCCGCCCGGAGAACGGCCCGAGCCGCCGGGTGGTGGAGAAGCTCGGCTTCCGCGAGGAGGGCATGCGCCCCCGCTATCTGCACATCGACGGAGCGTGGCGGGACCATCTGGTCTTCGCCCTCACCGCCGAGGAAGTCCCCGAGGGGCTGCTCCGCCGCTGGCAGCGGGCGGGGCGGGTCCAGGGAACCTCACCCCGCCGCCGGAAAATCGAATAGATATTCGAAGGTGATCGATATGGACCGTCGTTTGATCGGAACAGCCATAAAAAAAGTCAGTGATATTAGCGGGATCACGCGACACACCGGGCCAATTGGCGTATCCCGTTGTGGGAATCCCTCTACGGTGTGACCGTGAGCAGCAGCGGCCTCATCTACGCAGTCATCGTCGGGGCCTGGGCCGCCTACCTGGTGCCGATGTGGCTCCGCAGGCAGGACGAGTTGAACGAGGCTCGTCCGACGGAACGCTTCTCCACCGCCATCCGGCTGCTGTCCGGACGCGGGGCGATGGAGCGCCGGTACGCCAAGGAGCTGCGGGAACGCACCGCGGAGCAGCCCGGTCCCGACGTGGACCCGGACGCCGTCACGGACCGCCTGAGTACCGTGGACGTCCGGGCCTTCGCCGCGCCCCGGACCGATGTCCGGCTCGACGGCCAGGCGGCGGCGCCGGAGCGGGCGGCGCAGCCGAGACCCGCCCAGCAGCAGCCGGACCGGCCGTCCCGGGCGGGCCGTCAGCGTCCGCGCCCCAGCAGCGCGGCCACCGAGCGCGCCCGCCGGGGCAAGGTCCTGGCCCGCCGCCGGCGCACCACCACGCTGCTCTTCCTGGCGTTCACCCTCGGCTCGATCGTGGCCGCGGTCGGCGGCCTCGGCTTCCTCTGGGCACCGGCGCTCCCCGCCGTGCTCCTCAGCGCCTACATCGTGCATCTGCGCGCCCAGGAACGGCGCCGGTTCGTGGTGGTCATGGACCGCCGCCGCGCGGAGGTCGCGGCCCAGCGGCTGCGCGAGAACCGCCCCCGGCGCCACCAGCCCCCGTCGGCCGGCCCCGCCGAGGCGGACGGGGAGCCCGAGCCCGGCCCCGAGCCGGAGCCGGTGCGGCTCTCCCCGCAGGCGGCCGACCGCCGCGCGCTGGTCGAGCAGACCGACCACGCCGAGTGGGTGGACCAGCAGCGCGACCGGGGTCCCGTCTCGGGCGCGAGCTGGGAGCCGGTCCCGGTGCCGCTGCCGACCTATGTCACCGCGCCCGTCGCCCCCCGCGCGACCAGCGGTGTGGACCTGAGCGACCCCGAGACCTGGAGCTCCGCCCGCTCCTCGACGGCCTCCGCCGGGGACCAGCCCGCCCCGCCCGCTCACGCGGCCCCGCCCGCCGAGCCCGACCGCTCCCGCCGCACCCCGCCCCCGAAGCGCACCACCCGCGACCGGGGCCGCACCCCGCTCTTCGACCAGTACGCGGAGGGCGACGACCGCCGCCCCCGCGCCGCCAACGAATGACACCGGCGGCGCTCCCCGCCCCTCCGCCGTGGTCCCTGTGACCAGCGAAGGAACGGATTTCCGAGCACCCCGGTGGGGATGCTAGAGTTTCACTCGTTGCAAGGGCCTGTGGCGCAGTCTGGTAGCGCACCTCGTTCGCATCGAGGGGGTCTGGGGTTCAAATCCCCACAGGTCCACCGCAAGGCCGTTCTTGAGTCAGCTCAGGAGCGGTAACAAAATCCCGTCCGATCATTGAGATCGGGCGGGATTTTGTCGTTTCCGGTGCTCGTTCGATGGCTGTTCGGGGTGGTGGTCGGCGGCATGCTGGGCGTGGGGGCGGTTCGGTTTGCAGGTGCGGTCCCATACGGAGCTCAGGCAGCGGCTGTCCTGCCGGAACTTGGCGGTCTTCAGATCGCCGCCGGCATCGGCCGGGACGCTGATCGACGAAGCGCCACAAACGGGAGGCAGCTCCTCCTTCGCCTTCGGGGCCAGCCACTCGTTCTCGGGCAACTGGACCGTGGGCCGGGCGGCGGGGTGGCTGGCGCGAGAGCGCGTGTCGGCCGGCTTGATCACAGCCTGAGGCGGGCCGGAGGTGCGCGGGCCCTGGGGGCGGAGGCGGTCCCGTCGTGGGCAGTTCACCGACGGGGAGGGGCCGGCCGCCGGGCACTGCGGGCGAATCGTGCCGCGAGTGTCGGCGTTCTGTTTGAGCTTGAGGAAGTACGGCTCGCGCTTGGTGATGGCTTCGGCGAGTTCTTCACCGCGCAGGCGTACGGTTTTGTCGTCCGCGCGGTGGGTCGCGCTGGCCAGGGCTGCGGGGATGTGCGGGCAGGCGAGGGATCCATCGACGAGTACGGCTCCCTGCCGGCTTCCCTGGACTCCGCGGTCCTCGGCCTTGTAGTCCAGGGCGAGGCGGTAGCCGAGCCGGCGGGCGGGGATCTGGAAGTTGTGCGGTGCGCATCCGGTGCAGGCGCGGTCGGCCGCGCAGGTGCCGGTTGGCAGCCCGAGTTCGGCGAGGTGCCGCAGCAGGGTGATCGCGTTGGGCCCGGTGCGGACGGTGGGGGTGTCCAGTACGAGTCCGAGACACAGTCGCGGGTACTCCACCAGCCCTTGGGTTTTCCCCGCCGGCCTGGGCGGTCGGGTGTGGGCGGCGGCCAGGAGGGTGGCGGCCAGGAGGGTGGCGCTGTATCCGAAGACGCCTTTGTCGGATCCGCCGCTGAAGTGCCAGCCCGCGGTGATCTCCACCGAGGCGGTTCCGGTGTACTCGCTGTCCGGTTCGGCCATGACCGGGACCGCCGTCGCGTCGACGCCGACGTCACCGCGCCAGGCCCGCAGGTAGCCGCGCTCCCTCGCCAGTCGCACGGTTACCAGGACGAGGTCGTTTGCCAGACGTTGGAGCCGGTCCGCAGCCGCGCGTCCGCCCTCGGTCTTCCGGACTGCGGTGTGAGCGTCGGCGTCCGCCTGAGGCAGGCGGCTGCGCCGGTCGCAGCGTGCCGGGTCCAGGGCGGTGGTGATCCGGTCCAGCCCTCGGTAGAGGCGGCGGCCGGCCGCGATGCCTTCCCGGGCCGTTGCCGGCGGTTGCTCGGGGATGCCCGGCCAGGCGCGGGCTGTGGGGGCGCGGCCGGGACGGGGAGTCGACGGACTGCCCGGCACCGGCCCCTGGGTCACTCGGCCGGTGCGCGGGCCGAAGGGCCCGGTCGCTCAGGTTCCGCCGGGTTTGCCCGTCGAGACCAGCAGGAGGACGGACGAACCCGGTGCCACCGGTTCTGCGCCGCCCCGGGGCTGACTGCTGATCACCTGCCCGGCGGGAGCGTTCCAGTCCGTGTGCCGCATGATCGTGCAGCTCAGTCCGAGTCCGCGCAGCAGGCTTCCGGCCTGTTCGACCGGCATGCCGGCCAGGTCCGGCAGCGCGATGCCCGCTCCCGCGGTCTGCTCCTGCTCCTGTGCCGGAGTCGCATCGGCGCTTCCGCTCTTGGGGGTGCCGGTGGCGAGCGGGGTGCACGCCCCGTTCGCCGGTGGGGACAGGGACGGGGAGGCGCCGGGCGCGGGCGGCACGGGCTTCAGCGCGAAGAACCCCACCGTGGCGCACGCCAGCACGCAGCACGCCGCGGCGAGGCCGAGGAGCGCCCGGCGGGGGCGGCTGCGGCTGACGGCTCGCTCGATCGCGGCCGCGTCGACGACCGGCGCCGTCGGCCCGTCGGCGAAGGAGGCCACCGCGGCACGCAGCTCGGCTTCGAGGCCCGGCTCGAACGGGGCCGGTCCGGACGACGTGTTCCTCACTTCGTACCTCCGAAAGCGGCCGACGGCGTGTGCGGCGCCTGGGCGCCCGATACGGAATCGCGCAGCTTGGCCAGGCCGCGGGCGAGCTGGGACCTCACCGCACTCGAAGAGATGTCCAGGACGTCGGCGACCTGCCGGGCGTCCAGATCGTGCAGGTAGTACAGGACCACCACGCTGCGCATGCCCATCGGCAGCCCGAGCAGTGCCTCGATCAGTTCCGCGCGCAGATCCACCTGCCCGAACCGGTCCCGGGGGTCGGCCGTCTCGGGCACCCCCGACAGCCCGGGGCGCTCGCCCCGGCGCGACAGCCGCCGCCAGCGGTCGTTGGCCAGGTTGACCAGCACTTTGCGCACGTACGCCTCCGGCGAGTCCGCCACCGCGACCTTCCGCCACTGTCGGCACGCCCGCTCCAGCGTCTCCTGCACCAGATCCTCGGCCACGTGCACGTCACCGGTCAGCGCATACGCGGTGCGGAACAACGCTCCCGACCGCTGTGCGACGAACTCCGTGAATCCGATGCCCGGACCGCTCCTGCGAAACCTCACCCGCCGACCTCCTCTCCTCGTCCCGTCCCGATCACTGCCCCCATGACGGCGGAACGGGGACGGGTGCTGCACCGAGCCGCCGGCCGTGACGTGAATCACAGCCGGGACGGAAGGGTGTCCCAGGACCTCGCGCCGCTGCCGCCCGGGGTGCGGGCGGGGCCCGGCGAAGCGGAGGGCCGCCGGGCGGGCGGCCCGCAGTCGGCCGAGAAGAACGGGGGCGCCTCGTGCCAGATGCTGCGTTCGCCGACGTCGGCGACGGACAGGGCCAAGCCCTCGGTGGTAGGCCCGGAACGCGGGCTCACGCCTTCAAGATCGTCTCACTGCCCCTTGCGGGCTCACCTTGGCTGGACCCCCAGACGGGATCCGATCCCGACGAGCAGCCGCTGGACGCCCTCCTCGTCACCGTCGAACACTTCGCGTTCTGCCCGGACAACATCTGGCAAAGCTCCCGACCCCACACCCTCGCCTCATGCGCCGAACAAATCGTCGACAACCACGCCTGGAAGTTCTGGTGGGACTGAGGCCACGCCAACCGGGAGACGATCAGCTCAAGTCTGCATCGGCCCAGGAGTACTCCCACGCGGGCAATGATGCTCCACCGCAGACGCACAGCCCCGACGCCCAGCTCCGAGCGCCGGTCCCCCTGCGCGTTGAGCGTCAAGCGGTCGATCGCCGGCAAGGCCGCCACGCTGTCGCCGAAAGCCTGATCGTCTTCCAGGGCAAGAGCGATGCCGGCTATCTGAGCCAGACGGTCGAGAAGGAGTTCCGGGTCATCGGTCGGCCCGGCCGGGCTGATGAGACTGCGGGCCTCCCCCGCGACCCGCCGGAAGAACAACTTCAGCGGAAGGCCATCCCCCCGCCGCATGAGTTCGATCACCGTGGATTCGAACGCGACAGCGTCCACCCGCCAGGAGGAAGCTAGCGCCGGGCCACTCGCCAACTGCCCTCCGACACGAGCCTGCTCCATCGCCGCCGCGCAGCGGGCGAACTCCTGGCGGGCCTCCTCACGGATACGGTCATCCCGGCGCTTCAGCGTCGCCTGCACATCCGCATGGAGCCATCGCTCGCTGGAGGTCCCGCGGCGTATGAAGACGTCGCCCTTCCGCATGACCCAGCGCTGCTTGCCGCGTTCATCCAGGTGGAAGGCGTCTCGCTTGACGACTGCGAGGCCGTCAGGATGCGGATGAACGCAGACCAGGACCAACAAGTGGCCGTTCACCGTGTGTACCGCCGTCGTGACCCGCCACGGTTCAGGCAGGTACTTCGGCATCTTCGGACGCAGGGTCGCCTCGTCGAAGAGCTTCGCCAGCTGCACGGTCATTTTGCCTGTTGGGACACCATGATCGTCAGCGCCAATCACCAGATGGCCCCCAGCAGCCCGGAAAGCGGCGACGTCCTTGGCAAGGTTCATCTCGTCGGCGGATCAGGAAATCCCGCTCAACTCACCGAGTTGAGCGGGATTTCCTGTTTTCGCGTTCCCGGGTCCACGAGGCTGTCGAGGGGTGACCCGCCGCGCCGGCGGGTCACCCCGTGTCTCATGCCAGCGGCTTGAAGAAGCAGCGGCTGCTGTCGTACTCCCGGTAGTGGCCGAACTTCCGGGGCGCGGGCACATAGCCCGTCGAGGTGTAGAGGGCTATCGCCTCCGGCTGCTGGTCGCCCGTCTCCAGGACCATGCGGGTGCGGCCGGCGGTGCGGGCGTTCTGTTCCAGGGTGGTGAGGAGACGGCGGGCGAGGCCGAGGCCGCGGGCCTCGGGGATCACGTACATGCGCTTGAGCTCGGCGTCGCCGTTCTCATAGCCCTCGCCGTCCTCCTCCATCGCCCGCCAGCCGCCGGTCGCCACCGGGCGGTCGTCGGCGTCGTAGGCGATGAGATAAAGGCCACTCGGCGGGGCGAACATCGCCGGGGCGAGAGGGGTCTCGTCGCCCTCTCCGTCGCCGTACCGCTCGATGTATTCGAGCTGTACCTGGTCGCTGAGCTTGACCGCGTCGGGGTGGTCGAACGGGGTGGGTCGTACATCCATATGGGCGATCGTACGACGGTGCGAGATGTGGGTGTTCGTGGTGGTCCTGGGTATCGTTCCGGGATGCTCACCGTGACTTCCGTGAATGTGAATGGTCTCCGCGCCGCCGCGAAGAAGGGCTTTGTGGAGTGGCTGGCCGGGACCGACGCCGATGTGGTCTGCCTCCAGGAGGTGCGGGCCGAGCCCGGGCAGCTCCCGGAGGCGGTGCGGCGGCCCGATGGGTGGTTCACGGCGCACGCCCCGGCGCAGGCGAAGGGGCGCGCGGGCGTCTCGCTCTACACACGGCGCGAGCCGGACGAGGTGCGCACCGGATTCGGGTCGGCCGAGTTCGACGGGAGCGGGCGGTACATCGAGGCCGATCTGCCGGGGATCACCGTCGCGAGCCTCTATCTGCCCTCCGGCGAGGTGGGGACCGAGCGGCAGGACGAGAAGTACCGGTTCATGGACGCCTTCCTGCCGTATCTGCGCGAGCTGCGCGCCCGGTCCGCCGAGACCGGGCGTGAGGTCGTGGTCTGCGGCGACTGGAACATCGCCCACCGGGAGGCGGACCTCAAGAACTGGCGCGCCAACCGCAGGAACGCCGGTTTCCTGCCCGAGGAGCGCGCCTGGCTCTCGCGCGTCCTGGACGAGGCGGAGTACGTGGACGTGGTGCGCGCGCTCCACCCCGAGCAGGAGGGCCCCTACAGCTGGTGGTCCTACCGGGGGCGCGCCTTCGACAACGACTCGGGCTGGCGCATCGACTACCAGATGGTGACGCGCGGGCTGGCCGAGCGGGCCGTCAAGGCGTTCGTGGAGCGGGCCGCCGCCCACGAGGAGCGGTGGAGCGACCACGCGCCCGTGACGGTGGTGTTCGAGTAGCCCCGGCGGCCGGGGTCATCCGGCGGCGTCCGGCGCCTGTCGCAGGCGCCGGTCCAGCGCCATCGACAGCTCCGCGTCGATCACGCTCCTCGCCAGCGGGCGCAGCCGGGCCTCCCCCGTCTCCGGGGCGTGCTTCCGCACCAGGTCCGTGAACAGCTCGGCGAGCGCGTCCGCGTGAGCGCGCACCTCGCGGCCGGCGTCCAGCACCGCCGAGAGGGGCACCCCCTCCCGTACCAGCGCCGAGGAGACATCGAGCAGCCGGCGGCTGATGTGCACGATCCGGTCGCCGTCCGTCGCGAGATATCCCAGCTCCAGCGCGGTCGCCAGGTTCTCCGGGGTGGTCTCGCCCGCGAAGCGGTCGGCCAGCTCCTCGGGGGTGAGCGTCACCGGCGGCTCCTCGCCGGGCTCGCCGAGGCCGAGCACCTCGCCCACGTCCCGGCCGCTCTCGAACGCGGTCGCCAGATCGGCGATGCCGTTGAGGGTGTGCCCGCGCTCCAGGAGCGCGGCGATGGTCCGCAGCCGGGCGAGGTGGTGGCCGTCGTACCAGGCGATCCTGCCCTCCCGGCGGGGCGGCGGCAGCAGCCCCCGCTCGCGGTAGAAGCGCAGGGTGCGCACCGTGATACCGGCCTCGCGGGCCAGTTCCTCCCTGCGGTACTCGCGTCCGTCCGCCACGTCTGCCACGGGAGGAAGCCTAGTTGTACGGCCGGTAACTTGGCGCGTCCTAGCCCTACCGCTCGGTATGCCGCTGCCCTACGCTCCCCATTGTGCCAGTGATTGCTGGCAAGGTCAGGGCGTTCACTGGGAGGCGGCATGAGCCGGAATCAGGAGCACCAACAGCACGTGCGGGTCGCGGTCATCGGCTCGGGATTCGGCGGGATCGGCGCGGCCGTGCGGCTGCGCCGCGAGGGGATCACCGATTTCGTGGTCCTGGAGCGCGCCGACTCGGTCGGCGGCACCTGGCGCGACAACAGCTATCCGGGCTGCGCCTGCGATGTCCCCTCCCACCTCTACTCCTTCTCCTTCGCCCCCAATCCCGACTGGCCCCGCACCTTCTCGGGCCAGGGCCACATACGCGCCTATCTGGAACATGTCACCGATGTCCACCGGCTCCGCCCCCATCTGCGCCTCGGCCACGAGGTGGAGATGATGACCTGGGACGGCGAGGAACTGCGCTGGGTCATCGAGACCAGCCGGGGCGGCTTCACCGCCGATGTGGTGGTCTCCGCGACCGGGCCGCTCTCCGACCCCAGGGTCCCCGAGGTCCCCGGGCTCGACACCTTCCCCGGCAAGGTCTTCCACTCCGCCCGCTGGGACCACGGCTACGAGCTGCGCGGCAAGCGCGTCGCCATGATCGGGACCGGGGCGTCGGCGGTCCAGATCGTGCCCGCGATCCAGCCCGAGGTGGGGCGGCTGACCCTCTTCCAGCGGACGCCGCCCTGGGTGCTGCCCAAGCTGGACCGGCCGATCACCGGCGCGGAGCGCTGGCTGCACCGGCAGCTGCCGTTCACCCAGTCCCTGCGCCGGGGCGCGCTCTGGGGCATCCGGGAGCTCCAGGTCTCCGCCTTCACCAAGCAGCCGGGCCGGCTCGGTCCGGTGGAGGCGCTGGCCAGGGCGAACCTCGCCAAGTGGGTCAAGGACCCGGTGCTGCGGGCCGCGCTCACCCCCTCGTACCGCATCGGCTGCAAGCGGATACTGCTCTCCAGCGACTACTACCCGGCCATCGTCCGGCCCAATGTGGACGTGGTGACCTCCGGGCTCGCCCAGGTGCGCGGCTCGACCCTGATCGCCTCGGACGGGACCACCGCCGAGGCCGACGCCATCGTCTTCGGCACCGGGTTCCGGGTCACCGACATGCCCATCGCGGACCGGGTCGTCGGCGTCGGCGGGACCACCCTCGCCGAGGCGTGGAAGGACGGGATGCGGTCGCTGCGCGGGGCGACCGCCGAGGGCTTCCCCAACTGGATGACGATCATCGGTCCCAATACCGGGCTCGGGAACTCCTCCATGATCCTGATGATCGAGTCCCAGCTGAACTACATGGCCGACTATCTGCGGCAGCTCAGCGTCCTCGGCCGCCGCACCGCGCTCGCGGCCCGCCCCGGCGCCGTGGGAGCGTGGAACCGGCGCGTACAGGCGCGGATGACCCGGACGGTGTGGAACACCGGCGGCTGCGACAGCTGGTATCTGGACGCCAGTGGGCGCAACACCACCGTCTGGCCCGGAACCACCGGGGAGTTCCGGCGGCTGACCCGGGAGGTGGACCTCGCGGAGTACGACATCCTCCGCGCGGCGCCACGGACACGGGCGGAGGCGGCACCGGTCGAGGAGCGGATCGCATGAGCAGGGTGAGTCTGGACGGACAGGTCGCCGTGGTCACCGGGGCCGCCCGGGGAGTGGGCGCGCTGCTCGCCCGCAAGCTCTCCGCGCGCGGCGCCCGGGTGGCGCTGGTCGGTCTCGAACCCGACGAGCTGAGGGAGGTCTCGGGCCGGCTGCACACCGAGAGCCACTGGTGGTACGCCGATGTGACCGACCACGAGGCGATGGAGCGGGTCGCGGCGGAGGTCAAGGAGCGCTTCGGCAAGGCGGACATCGCGGTGGCGAACGCGGGGGTGGCGGCGGGGGGTCCGTTCGCCGGCTCCGATCCGGCGGCCTGGCGGCGGGTGATCGAGGTCAATCTGATCGGCAGCGCGGTCACCGGGCGGGTGTTTCTGCCGCTGCTGACCGAGAGCCGGGGGTACTTCCTCCAGATCGCCTCCCTGGCGGCGCTCGCGCCCGCGCCGATGATGACCGCGTACTGCGCCTCCAAGTCGGGGGCCGAGGCCTTCGCGCACAGCCTGCGCACGGAGGTGCGGCACCGGGGGGTCGGTGTCGGGGTCGCGTATCTGTCCTGGACGGACACGGACATGGTGCGCGGCGCCGACGAGGACGCGGTGATGCGGGAGCTGCGGCGCCGGCTGCCCTGGCCGGCGAACCGGACGTATCCGCTGGGGCCGGCGGTGGACCGGATCGTGGCGGGGATCGAGCGGCGCTCGGCGCATGTGTACGCGCAGGGGTGGGTGAGAGGGGTGCGGTGGGTGCGAGGGGGGCTGCCCGGAGTGATCGGGGTGGTGGGGGAGCGGGAGATGAGGAGAGTGGGGGTGAGGGCGGGGGAAGTGGGGAGGGGGTTGGTGGGGCTGGGGGGTGCTGCGGATACGGCTGCGCGCCGGCCCCGCTGATCGGGGGTGCCCCCAGCGGGGCCGGGTAGGTCAGCCGGTCCGGCGTTTGAGGACGGACCCTGGTCCACAGGGCCCCGCATCCCGCGGGCCACGGTCGGGGGCCGGCCCCCGAACCCCCGCTCCTCAATCTCTCCCAGAGCTGCCTCTGGGAGGTGCCCCCAGCGGGGCTGAGGCGGTGCGCCTCAATCGCCGGCGGGTGTCGGAGGCGGGGGGCAGCGAGGAGGGAGAGGGGGGCGGCGGCGGGTGGGGGTGTGGGCGTACGTGGGGGGGACCGCCGCCGGGGATTCCGCCAGGAGGTTCAGCGCCAGGCGGACCGCGTCGTCCAGCCCCGCGTGCCGCCCCTCCGCCCAGTCCAGCGGAGTCCGCAGCGCGGTCAGATCCGGCTCGACCCCGTAGTTCTCCACCGACCAGCCGTAGGCGTCGAACCACGCCGCGTTCATCGGCACCGTGATCACCGTCCCGTCCCCCAGCCGGTGCCGCCCCGTCATCCCCACCACCCCACCCCATGTCCTGCTCCCCACCACCGGCCCCAGCCCCAGCAGCTTGAACGCCGCCGTGATCATGTCCCCGTCCGACGAGGTCGCCTCGTCCGCCAGCGCCACCACCGGCCCGCGCGGCGCGTTCGAGGCGTACGACACCGGCTGGGCGTCCCGGGTCAGATCCCACCCCAGGATTCTGCGGGTCAGCTTCTCCACCACCAGCTCGCTGATGTGACCGCCCGCGTTCCCCCGGACGTCCACGATCAGCGCCGGGCGGTCGACCTCCAGCCGCAGATCGCGGTTGAACTGCGCCCAGCCCGACCCGCCCATGTCCGGGATATGGAGGTATCCGCACTTCCCGCCGCTCAGCTCCCGCACCACCGCCCGCCGTTTGGCCACCCAGTCCTGGTAGCGCAGGGGCCGTTCGTCCACCAGCGGCACCACCGCCACCCGCCGGGACCCGGGGCCGCCCCCGGCGGGCCGGAAGGTCAGCTCGACCGTCGTCCCGCCGGCCGCCGAGAGCATGGGGAAGGGGCCGGCCACCGGGTCCACCGGGCGGCCGTCCACATGAGTGATCACCGCGCCCTCGCGGATGCCCGTGCCCGCGAGCGGGGAGCGGGCCTTGGAGTCGGAGGAGTCGCCCGGCAGAATCCGCTGGACCAGCCACTCCCCGTCCCGGCACACCAGATTCGCGCCCAGCAGCCCCATCGGCCGCTGGTAGTGCGGCGGCCCCTCGTTGCGGCGCGCCGGGACCACATAGGCGTGCGAGGTCCCCAGTTCGCCGAGGACCTCCCGGAGCAGATCCGCGAACTCGTCCGGCGACGCGACCCGCTCCACCAGCGGCCGGTACTGGCCGAGCACCGCCTCCCAGTCGATCCCGCTGAGCCCCGGGTCCCAGAAGTACGCCCGGACCAGCCGCCCCGCCTCGTCGAACGCCTGCCGCCACTCGGACGCGGGGTCGACCTCGTGCAGGATGCGCCGCAGATCCAGCAGGACCGTGGAGTCGGCGTCGGCCGGCTCGGTCGCGGGGACCGCGCTCAGCTCGTCCTCGTCGACGACCACCAGCCGCGTACCGTCACCGCTCACCGCGAACCAGTCCAGATGGGCGACGAGTTCGGTGCGGGCCGCCTTGGAGATGTCGAAGTACTCCAGGGTGGGCCGTCCCGAGGTGTCCGCCGGGTTGGCGAAGGTCTCGCCGAGCGCGCCCGAGATCGGCCAGCGCAGCCAGACCAGACCGCCGCCGCTGACGGGGTGCATCGAGGAGTACTTGGACGCCGCCACCGGGAACGGCGTCACCCGGCTCTCCAGGCCCTCGGTCTCCACCGTCACCGGTACCGGCCCCGGCCCCTCCTCGGGTGAGACCCCGCCCTCGTCCAGCGGATCGAGCCCGCCCGCCGCCGGCCTCCCGTCCGGCGAGAAGGCGAAGGGGGACGGGGTCGCGGACGACAGCGGTACGAGGTAGGGGCGGCAACCCAGCGGGAAGGACAGGTCCCCGGTGTGCACGTCGTACACCGGGTCGAAGCCGCGCCAGGAGAGAAAGGCGAGATAGCGGCCGTCGCCGGTGAAGACCGGGTTCTCGTCCTCGAAGCGGCCGTTGGTGACCTCGACGACCGTGCGGTCCTGGATACGGGCCAGCCTGATCTGCCGCAGGGAGCGGCCGACGCCGGGGTGCGACCAGGCCAGCCAGGAGCCGTCGGGGGAGAAGGCCAGATCGCGCACCGGGCCGTTGAGCGAGCGCACCAGCTCCGTGACCCCGCCGGTGCCGTCCTCGCCCGCGTCGACCAGCAGCAGCCGCCCGTCGTGCGAGGCGACCGCCAGCAGCTCCCCCGCCGGGTCGGAGACCAGTTCCTGCACCCGCCCCAGCCGCCCGGCGGGCGCCGGCCGCCGGGGCTCCCGGTCCCCGCTGGCCCGGGGGAGGTAGCCGATCTCGACGGCGTCCTCGCCCTCCGCGTCCGTCACATACGCCACCTGCCCGCCGCCGCCGAGCATGACCGGCAGCCGTACCCGTACCCCCGGGGTGTCGGCGATGGTGCGCGCCGGGCCGTCGCGGTGGGTGAGCCAGTACAGACTGCCCCGTACGGACACGGCGCTGGCCCGGCCGGTGGTGTCCACGGAGACCGCGTCCACATGGCTGGCGGCCGGGACCTGGTAGGGCCGCCGTCCGGCGCGCGGCCCGCCGAGGCGGACCTCCAGCCGGCGCGGCACCGCGTCCGCGTCGCCGAGATCGCGGACCATCCACAGCTCGCCGGCGCACTGGTACACGACGCGCTGCCCGTCCGTGGAGGCATGGCGGGCGTAGAAGGCGTCATGGTCGGTGTGACGCCGCAGACCGGTGCCGTCCGGAAGGCACGAGTAGAGATTGCCGATGCCCTCGTGGTCGGAGAGGAAGGCGATCCGGCCGCCGACGAACATCGGACAGTCCAGATGCCCGCCGATGCCGGAGAGCAGCCGCCGCCCGTGCAGCCAGAGCCGCCCCGTCGCCCCGCCCCGGTACCGCTTCCAGGAGGCGGGCTCGTGCGGCGGCTTCCCGGTGAGCAGCAGGGTGCGCCGCTCGCCGGACGCGTCGTCGGCGACGGCGATGTCCGCCACCGGCCCCCAGGGGAGCCGGCCGCCGGGGGAGCCGTCGGTGGGGACGCTGTAGGCCCAGGAGAAGTACGGGAAGGGCTGGCCGTGCGAGGAGACGGCGAGCACATGGCCGTCGGGGGCCCAGCCGCAGACCCGGGTGTCGGTCGAGCCCCAGTGGCTGAGCCGGACGGCGGGCCCCCCGGCCACGGGGACGAGATGGATCTCGGGGTCGAGGCTGCGCCAGTTCGTGTACGCGATGTGGCGGCCGTCGGGGGAGAAGCGCGGGTGCCCCACCCGGGTCCGGTCCACGGTGATCCGCCAGGCCCGGCCGGGGCGGTGGCCCTCCGGGACCAGGGGCGCGACCCACAGGTCGTCCTCGGCGGCGAAGCACAGCAGATCGCCGTGGAGATGCGGGAAGCGGAGGTACGCCGCGCTGTCGTCGCTCACTCCTCAATGCTTTCCGCGCTCGGCGGGCCCGGCAACCGCAGAGCCCCCGCTCCGGGACCGTCCCCTCTCCTCTCCTCCCCGCCGCGTGACCGAGGCCACAAGCGAAACGTTTTCGTTTCGCTCGGCCTCTGGGGTAAATTGACGGACAGGTGTACGAAACCGTTTCGTTCGGCCGGTGAGGGGAGGTCCGTGATGACACGCAGTCGGCTGACGCCGGAGCGGGAGAGCGAGTTGTTCGGCGCCGTCCTCGATCTGCTGCGCGAAGTGGGGTACGACGCCCTGACGATGGACGCCATCGCGACCCGTACCCGGTCCAGCAAGGCCACCCTCTACCGGCAGTGGCACAGCAAGCCCGAGCTGGTGGCCATCGCCCTGCGGCACACGGCGCCGGAGTGCGAGGAGGACATCGACACCGGCACGCTGCGCGGTGATTTCCACGCGCTGGTGGACCGGGCCGACGACGCGCAGATGAAGCAGGACACCGCGCTGATGCGCGGTCTGTACCAGGCCATCCACACCCATCCCGATCTCCACCGGGCCCTGCGCGAGCAGGTGATCCAGCCCGACAGGGGCGAGCTGGGGACCGTGCTGGAGCGGGCGGTCGAGCGGGGCGAGATCCGCGAGGACAACCCCGCGATGGACTTTCTGCCCCATATGCTGCTCGGTGTGTTCTTCGCCCGCGGGGTGATCGACGATCTGCCCCCGGACCGGGAGTTCCTCACCCGGTATGTCGACTCCGTCGTGCTTCCGGCGCTGGAGGCGTGATGCCGACCTGGATGCCCGGCCGCCCGGCGGGCGGCTGTCCCTTCTGTCGCCCCTCCGGCGACGGCGCCCGGCCGCCCTCGGGCCCCGAAGGCACCGCCCCGTCCCCAGCGGATCGCGGAGCCTGACCCCTCCCGGAGCCCGCCCCCGCGCGGAGCCCGGCCCACGGACCCCCGCACACCCCGGCTCTCCCCAGGAGCCACGAGTCCCCTCCCCGCACCCGCTCACGCACCACCCGCACCACCCGCACCTGACGCGCGCCGCTCTCGTCCGTCGGGCCGACTCCCCATGCCCTTACTCGTCTCACTAACGGGAGTACGCCCTCGTGGCCACGTTCCTCTACAAAATGGGCCGGTCCGCCTTCCGGCGCCGCCGGCTCGTCGCCCTGATATGGGTGGCGCTGCTGGTGCTCGCCGGTGTCGGCGCGTCGACCGCCGCCAAAGCCAAGGACCCGGGCTTCGCCCTGCCGGGCACCGAGTCCCAGCAGGCCTTCGACGTCCTCGAAGAGCGGTTCCCGGGCGGCAGCGCCGACGGCGCCACCGCCAGGATCGTCTTCAAGGCCCCCGACGGCGCGAAGATGACCGACGCCGAGAACAAGGCCGAGGTCGGCAAGGCCGTCGCCGATCTGGAGGCCGGCTCCGACCAGGTCGCCTCGGTCGTCGACCCGTACGGCGCCAAGGCCGTCTCCAAGGACCGCGAGACCGTCTACATCTCGGTCAGCTACAAGGTCAACATGATGGAGTTGACCGACGAGACCCGCGAGGCGCTGGAGAAGACCGGCGAGCAGGCGCGGGACACGGGGCTGACCGTGGAGATCGGCGGTGACGCCGCCATGGCCCCGGAGCACCAGGCGTCCACCGAGATGATCGGTATCGCCATCGCGGCCGTGGTCCTGGCCATCACCTTCGGCTCGCTGATCGCGGCCGGGCTGCCCCTGCTCACCGCCATCATCGGCGTCGGCATCGGCATCTCCTCGATCACCGCGCTCGCCAATGTCTTCGACCTGGGCACCACCACCGGCACGCTGGCGATGATGATCGGCCTGGCGGTCGGTATCGACTACGCGCTCTTCATCGTCTCCCGCTACCGCGCGGAGCTGGCCGAGGGGCACAGCCGCGAGGAAGCGGCGGGCCGGGCGACCGGCACCGCGGGCTCCGCGGTCGTCTTCGCCGGTCTGACCGTGGTCATCGCCCTGGTCGGCCTGGCCGTGGTGAACATCCCGATCCTGAGCAAGATGGGCTACGCGGCGGCGGGCACGGTCGTGATCGCCGTCATCATCGCCCTCACCCTCATCCCGGCGCTGCTGGGCTTCGCGGGTGACAAGGTGCTGGGCCGCAAGGACCGCAAGGCACGCAAGGCCGCGAACGCGGGCGCGGGCGGGCACACGGCGCAGCAGCCGGCCAAGGCCAACATGGGCACCCGCTGGGCCCGCTTCATCCTGCGCCGTCCGGTCGCGGTGCTGCTCATCGGTGTCGTCGGCCTCGGTGTCGCGGCCGTTCCGGTCGGCTCGCTCCAGCTGGGTCTGCCGGACGAGGGCTCCTCGTCGCCCGCGTCCAGCCAGCGCAAGGCGTACGACCTGCTCTCCGAGGGCTTCGGTCCCGGCTTCAACGGCCCGCTGACCGTGGTGGCCGATGTCATGGAGAGCGGGAACCCGAAGAACGCGGTGGACGAGGTCACCGAGCGGATCTCCA
Source organism: Streptomyces sp. NPDC001985 (assembly GCF_040296845.1). Classification (NCBI taxonomy): domain Bacteria; kingdom Bacillati; phylum Actinomycetota; class Actinomycetes; order Kitasatosporales; family Streptomycetaceae; genus Streptomyces; species Streptomyces sp. NPDC001985. The sequence continues at coordinate 6,395 of NZ_JBEOYB010000011.1, read as the reverse complement.
AGCTGGACGGCGTGGCCGCGGTCGTGCCCTCCCCGCTGAACGAGGCGGGCGACACCAGCATCATCACCGTGATCCCCGAGGACCGTCCTTCCTCGGTGGCCACCGAGGACCTGGTCCATGACATCCGGGACTCCGGCAAGGACATCGAGTCCGACACCGGCGCCAAGGTGCTGGTCACCGGCACCACCGCGCTGAACATCGACTTCTCGCAGAAGATGAACGACGCGCTCGTGCCGTATCTGGCCCTGGTCGTCGGTCTCGCCTTCCTCCTGCTGGTGCTGGTCTTCCGCTCGATCCTGGTGCCGCTGAAGGCGGCGCTCGGGTTCCTGCTCTCCGTCCTGGCGGCGCTGGGCGCGGTCGTCGCGGTCTTCCAGTGGGGCTGGCTCGCGGACCTCTTCGGGGTGGACCAGCCCGGCCCGATCATGTCGATGATGCCGATCTTCATGGTCGGTGTGGTCTTCGGTCTCGCCATGGACTACGAGGTCTTCCTCGTCACCCGGATGCGCGAGGCGTATGTCCACGGCGAGCGTCCCGCCGAGGCGATCGTGACCGGCTTCAAGCACGGGGCCCGTGTGGTCACCGCCGCCGCGGTGATCATGGTCGGTGTCTTCGCCGGCTTCATCGGCTCCGGTGAGCAGATGGTCATGATGATCGGCTTCGGTCTGGCCATCGCGGTGATCTTCGACGCCTTCGTGGTCCGGATGGCGATCGTGCCGGCGGTCCTGGCGCTGCTGGGCCACAAGGCCTGGTGGCTGCCGGGCTGGCTGGACCGGGCGCTGCCCAATGTGGACGTGGAGGGCGAGCAGTTGCAGAAGCAGCTGGCCCACGCGCCCGAGGACCCGGACGGCGAGCGCGAGCTGGCCCGCGTCTGAGTCCGTGCGGAAGGGCCGCGGAAGCGGTTCCCGGTGGCCGCACCCCCTCACGAGGGGGTGCGGCCACCGGCCGTTCGCCGACGCGACGCGAGCGGAAGGGGGAGGGGGAGGGGAAGGGGAGGGGGCTCAGGCCGTGGGGGCCTCGGCCCCGGCCGCCGCGTAGGTGTGCCGCAGAAAGCGGTTGAGCGCACTGGTGTCGAACTGCACCACCGACACCCCGTCCGCCGTGTGGAACTCCACCACCGCCTGTACCCGGCCGCACGGCCAGACCTCCACGTTCCCGCTGTGGGCGGGGGCGCGCAGACCCGTCTCCAGGACCTCGCGGGGGAAGGTCCAGTCGTGGGGGAGGACGGTCCCGCCGGACTCGCCGGGAAAGGTGAACCCGCTGGGGAAGGAGAAGCGGACGGCCCGTGGATCGTCGGCGGGTTCGTAGCTGAGGGTGACTCTCACCGGACGCTCGGGCTGGGGAGCGTCGCTGACTATCCGGCCCCATGCAAGATCTTCGACGGCCGCGGACATCGAACGCTCCTCACATTCGTCTTATTTGCCCTCTAATGTCGCATATTTTGCCCAGAGGATCGACCCCATGCGTCGAAGGGGTGCCTCTGGGTGAGGACCCCATTCCTCTGCGTCTGCCCGAGGGTCCGCGCACTATGCCGCGCCGTGCGCCCGGCCACGGGAAGAGCGCCCCCCACCGGAACGGCACCCGTCACGGCAAGAGCACTCGTCACGGGAAGAGCACAGCGACGACCTGGAACGGCACCATGAACAGCCCCAGGGCCAGCAGGGGCACCACCAGGAACACGAACCCCAGCGTCCGCAGCACCCAGGTGCGCGCCGGCAGCACCGCCGCGGTGCGCTCGGGCTTGCGGGGGTCGTAGAGCAGCCGCACCTGCGCGGGGGAGGTGCTGATCCGCCGCGCGGCCTGGTCCACCTCGGCGGACCGGCGGCGGCCCTCGATGTCGGTGAAGTGGAAGACACCCCGTTTCCCGGGGTCCCGGTCGCTGGTCGCCACCACCGGGACGCCCCGCATCCGCAGAACCGAGCGGACCGTGAGCGTGACGGCCGTGCTCACGACGAGAACGACTCCCGCGATGAGCGGCTTGACCCCCACGAGGTACAGCACCACCGAGAGCAGCGTCCCCTCCCTGATCAGGACCACCAGGCCCGCCAGATAGGCGCCGGCCACCAGCACGGCCGCCAGGACCAACCCGCCCCCGGCCAGCCGCTCGTGGCGGGACAGCCGCCATCCGCGCCGGGGCGCCGCCCGGGCCACCGTCTCCACCAGCTCCGCCCCGTCGGTCCGGGGCGCGGACCGGTCCCTTTGCGGCAGCGCGGAGTTCACCGTGGAGAGGAACGCGGTCACCTCCCGCGCGGTGCGCCCGGCCACCTCGTAGACGGTGCCCCGCACCCCCTCGGGCGCGGTCAGCCGCACCGACACCCCCCGCCCCCGTCCCTCCCGGGCGCGGACCTCCTCGACGGCCTCCAGGGGTATGCGCCTTCGCACCCCGTCCTGGTCCAGCACCAGGGACCCCCGCTCCAGCCAGACAGCGCCGGAACGGCCGCTCACGGTCACGGAGGAGTGCGGGGATCGACGCGTCATGGCGGCACATTAATGGCCCGTCCGCCCGAGAAGGGCGCCCGGGTGCCGTGATAGCCCGCACCGCGGCGGGGGGCACAGGCCCGGCCGCGCCGCGCACGGGACAGCACCGCGCCGCGCACGGGCCCGGCCGCGCCGCGCCGGCCCGTACGGCCCCCGCGCCGCCCCGGAAGCAACCGCCGGCGGGAGCCGTTGCACCATGGGGGAGACCGAGGGAGCGGGAGAGTGGACACAGTGGACGTCCGGGGCACGGTGGCGGAAGGCTTCGAGGCGGTACGGGACGCCTTCGTACGCAACTTCGAGGAGCGCGGCGAACGCGGGGCGGCCGTCGCCGTCTACCGGGACGGCGCCAAGGTGGCCGATCTCTGGGCCGGGACACGGGATGTGGACGGGGCGGAACCCTGGGCCGTGGACACCGCGCAGGTCGTGCGCTCGGTCACCAAGGGGGTCGCCGCCGCGGTCGTCCTCCTGCTCCACCAGCGCGGCCAGATCGATCTGGACGCCCCGGTGGGCACGTACTGGCCGGAGTTCAAGGCCGCCGGCAAGGAGCGCGTCCTGGTGCGCCAGGTCCTCGCGCACCGCGCGGGGCTGCCGGTGCTGGACCGCCCGCTCACCCCCGCCGAGGCCATCGACACGGTCAGCGGACCGGCCGCGATCGCCGCCCAGCGGCCCGCCTGGGAGCCCGGTACCGACCACGGCTACCACGCGCAGACCTACAGCTGGCTGCTCTCCGAGCTGGTCCGCAGGGTCACCGGGCGGACCATCGGCCGCTGGGTGGCGGAGGAGATCGCCCGCCCGCTCGGCCTCGACTTCTGGATCGGGCTGCCGGCCGACGAGGCCCACCGCGTCGGCCGGCTCGGCCCGGTGGAGGAGCCGCCCTCGGCCCCGGGGCTCACCCTGCGCCCCAAGCGGTCGGTCTCCGACGCCTACCGCGACCCCGGCTCCCTCACCCGGCGCGCCTTCGGCGCGATCGACCCGCTGCCCGACGAGAACGACCCCGCCCACCGCGCCGCCGAACTCCCCGCGTCCGGCGGGATCTCCACCGCCCGCGCCCTCGCCCGCTTCTACGCGGCCACCATCGGCGAGGTCGACGGCGGCCGGCGGCTCTTCGCGCCCGCCACCCTCACCCTCGCCCGCACCGAGGAGTCGGCGGGCCCGGACCGCGTCCTGGTCGTGCCCACCCGCCTCGGCCTCGGCTTCATGCTGCACGGCGCCGCCGCCCCGCTGCTGGGCCCCGGCTCCTTCGGCCACCCCGGCCGGGGCGGCTCCCTCGGTTTCGCCGACCCCGAGTCGGGTGTCGCCCTCGGCTATGTAACCAATGGCCTGCGGAAAGGAGTTACCGCAGATCCGCGTGCCCAGGCGCTGATCCGCGCGGTACGTTCGGCCCTATGACAGATTCGCTGAAACGTTTCGAGGGATACGGGGTACTGATCACGGGAGCGGCCCGGGGGATCGGCGCGGCCACCGCGCGCCGGCTCGCCGCCGAGGGGGCGCGGGTCCTGGTCAGCGATCTGGACGCGGAGGCGGCGGCGAAGACCGCGGCCGGCATCCCCGGCGCCGGGGCCATCGGCTGCGATGTGGCCGACCGCGCCCAGGTGGAGGCGGCGGTCGCCGCCGCCGTCGAACGCTTCGGCTCCCTGGACGTCCTGGTCAACAACGCCTTCCACTGTGCCACGGACACCCCCCGCATCGAGGACCAGCCGGACGACACCTGGCAGCGGGATCTGGACATCGTGCTGACCGGCGCCTTCCGCTGTGTCCGGGCCGCGATGCCGCATCTGGAGTCCTCGGGCCGGGGCGCGATCGTCAACATCGGCTCCGTGAACGCCGAGATGGACTTCGACGGCCACTCCTACAGCGCCGCCAAGGCGGGCCTGGCCTCCTTCACCCGCACCCTCGCGGGCGATGTGGGACCGCGTGGCGTACGGGTCAACCAGATCAACCCCGGCACCATCCGCACCCGGGCCTGGGCCGGTCAGGAAGAGGCCCTGGAGGAGGTCGGCCGGAGGGTCTATCCGCTCGGCCGGGTCGGCGAGCCGGAGGACATCGCCGCCGCGGTCGCCTTCCTGGCCTCGCGCGACGCCGCCTGGATCACCGGGACGACGCTGCGGGTGGACGGCGGGGTGCTCGCGGTGAACACGGCGTTCCGCGCCATCCTGGGCGAGTCGGAGTAACGGCCCCGGGGCCGGGGGCCGCCTCGGCGCGGCGCCCCCGGACCGTCCGGGGACGGTCCGGGGGCGCCGGGGGATCACGGGGGTCCGGCGCCCGAGGACGCCGGACCGGGATCAGCGGACGTCGACGAAGTCGCCGGTGGAGCTGATGCCCTGGGTGGTGGAGTTGCCGGCGAAGCTGTAGCGGTAGGTCCCGTCGGAACCGGCCTTCACCGTGGTCTTGAGATGGCCCTTCTTGTCCGTCTTCACCGTCTTGACGGTGGTGTAGGACGCGGCGCCCTTCTTCTTGAACTGGAGCTTCACGGCCTGGCCGGTGTAGCCGGCGTACCGGTCGGTGTCCCAGTTGGCGCGGGTCAGGGCGCCGGTGACGGTCAGGGTCTTGCCCTTCTTCACCGGCTCCGGCGCGGCGTTGACCGTGAGCTTGGCCGCGCGCTGGAGGTTGACCGACTTGACCTTGGGCTTGATGAGGTAGTTGCCGTCCTTGGCGACCGCGCCCACCGCGAACTTCCAGGCCCCGGCCTTGGCGTTGGACTGCTTCCTCGGGTCGAGGGTGATGCTCAGCTCGCAGGTGACCGTGGTGCCCGTGCCGCAGGAGACGCCCTGCTGGTCGGAGTCGACGAAGTCGGTGGGCTCCGCGAAGTCGCTGCCGCGCCAGATGGCCGTGTGCGCCTCCACGATGCCGGAGTTGTCGCCGGCGGTGAACGTGACCGTGAACTTCTTCTTGGCGGAGGTGCCCAGCACCATCGACTTGCCGCCGTTGAGCACGATGTTCGAGATCTTCGTGTTGCCGTAGGACTCGTCGCCCGAGGCCGGCACCGCGAAGGCGGCCGGACCCGAGCCGGGCTTCTCGTCGGCGTGCACGGCCGGGGCGGCCAGTCCGGTGAGGGCGACGGCACCGGTCACCACGGCGGCGGAAACACGAAAGCGCATGTAATTCCCCGAAATGAGAGAGAGGCGGCCCTCCGGGGCGCGTGTGTCCCCGGAGGGCCGTGTGGTCGGTGAGCCCGAAGGGCCCACCCCTGGAGACAAGGGAGTCGCGCGAATGGTTGTACGCCTGTCCGATCACCCGGTGATCCCGGGTTCCCGGCCGGCCGTCACCCCGCCGGGCGCTCCCGCACATCGGCCAGCGTGCCCCCGGCCTGCGCGATCAGGGTCCCGGGGTCGAGCGGGAAGACCGTGTGCGGGGTTCCGGCCGCCGCCCACACCACCGGGTGCTCCAGCAGCGCCCGGTCGGCCAGCACCCGGGTCGGGGTGAGATGCCCGAAGGGCGGTACGCCACCGATCGCGTACCCGGTCGTCCGCCGCACGAGCGCCGCGTCGGCCCGGGTGACGGACGCGGCGCCCAGCTCCTTCCGCACCCGCTCCGGATCGACCCGTGAGGAGCCGTCCAGCAGGACCAGGACCGGGTCGCCGTCGGCCTCGAAGATCAGCGATTTCACGATCTCGCTGACATCGCAGCCGACGGCGGCGGCTGCCTCGGCGGCGGTGCGGGTGGCATCCGGGAAGCGGCGGACCGGGACATCGAGGCCCCGCTCGCGCAGGGCCTCGGCGAACAGGGGGTGGGCATCGGTGTGCTGAGCGCTCATGGCCCCGAGGCTAGGTCGTCTCTTTCGGATCGTGCCGGGCTCGCGAGCCCCGGCACCGCGCCGCGCCGCGTTGCCGTCGGTCGCCGACGCTCCGCGTGGGCTCCCTCCTCCGCCTCGCGATCCACGGCACCGGACCCCGCTCACCGATCCGGCCCGATCCGAAAGA